>NZ_JBNHGL010000121.1:0-8818 GCF_059091245.1 Arthrobacter sp. Y3225116 | reverse complement strand
AGGCGCGGCCCAGCCCGCCGGCGGCTCCGGTAATCAGCACGGTCCGGGTGCCGGGCCCCTGGTCGGGGTCCGGGAAGCCGTGGCCGGCCGTGGCGTCGGGGGGAGGCTGTGTCATCGTCACGCTTTCATGTTCGGAGTGCCGGACCGGGCCCGCTGGGGGTGCCGGCTTTGCCCGGCCCGGCACTTGGTGTACCTGAGTTGCGGCGGTACCGGAAACTCAGGTGTGGCTGTGTGCTCCCGGCCCGGTGACGGCCGGTTCGGCTTCCTCAACGTCCAGGATCTGCACGGTGCCCTTGGTCCCGTCCACCCGCAGCCGCTGGCCGGTCTTGATGGTGGTGGAGGCCGAGCCGGTGCCGGTCACCGCCGGCAGCCCGTACTCCCGGCAGACAATCGCGGCGTGGCTCATCATGCCGCCGATGTCCGTGACGGTGGCCTTGATCTTGCCGAAGATCGGCCCCCAGCTCGGCGCGGTCACGGTGGCCACCAGGATCTCGTCCTGCTGTACCTCGGAGAGCTGATCGGAATCGTGGACCACCCGTGCGTACCCCTCGACGATGCCCGGGGACGCGGCCATGCCGCGCAGTCCGCCGCCTTCGACCTCTTCGCCCTCGCCCAGCCACTGCTGGACCTGTTCGGTGGTGATGCCCCAGAGCATCCGGGTGAAGGGTTCGGTGATCGAGGCCGGCGGGGTGTTGAGCGCCGGTGCCGGCCGCGCGGTCTTCAGCGCGTCCACGATCTTGCGGCGGCGCTCGATTTCCTCCGGCCAGTAGGTGGGGCCGATCGGCTCGGCACCCACGCCCCAGCCGGTGACCAGGTCAAAGAGCGCGTCGCGGACCTCGTTCCGGTTCAGGTAGAGCAGGTCGTCCGGTTCGGTCCAGAATCCCTCGGCGTGCATCATCCGGGACAGCTCGCGGATCTTGCGCCAGAAGACGCCCATGGTCCAGTGCTCGATGTAGAAGTTGTGGTTTTCCACGTACGGGTAGGCGGTGGCGGCCAGCTGGCGCTTGGCGTCGAACGCGGCCAGGGTCTCGCCGTCGAGCAGTTCGCGGTATTCCTCCACGATCCGCTCCTTCTCCGCCACCAGCTCCTCGACCGGGCGCATGATGTCCTGGCCTTCGTCCAGCCGGCGGATGTAGTCGGCGATGTAGCCCAGCGGGATTTCCTGGTGTTCGTTCCAGTACTTGTCGTGCCCGTAGAAGCCGTTGCCCACGGTGAAGTTGAACCACGGGTCCTTGGCTTCCTCGTAGCGCGCGATCCAGCGGTCGCCGCCCTCGGAGGCGCCGACCGCGGCCAAGGTGGCATCGACGTCGTCCGTGTTGCCGAAGGCGGACTGCAGGCCCAGCTCCACGGCCAGCTTGGCGAGGTGCTTGAGCTCGTCGTCCGGGCGGAAGAGTTCCATGTCCACGCCCTGCACCATGGTGGCGATCGACTGGTCGGGGATGTTCGGGAAGACTTCCTTGCAGAAGTTGAAGAAGTCCAGGTAGGCGATGTAGCCCAGGTTCAGGAACTCAAAGTGGTACTGCCAGTTCTGGTAGGCCAGCTGGATCAGCCGGTCGTAGTTCTCCAGCAACACCTCGGAGCCGTCCATGGCCTTGCCGGTGGTGATGTCTTCCATCGGGACCATATCCGGCAGCTTCTTGAACGAAATGGTTTCCATTTCGTCGATGGTGCCGCGGACCTTCACGTGCCACTGCTTGAGCAGTTCCTCCCAGTTCTGGAAGTAGTGGCCCACGCGCTGCTCGAAATGCGGGACCCGGGCGGCGATCTGGTCCTCCGGGACCGGGATCGGCGACATGTACAGGTAGCCCAGGTGCACCCGGAACTCGATGCCGTTGGCGTTGGGGATCATCAGGTGCCGGGCGTTGTACTGGCCCAGGCACTTGACCGCGAACTCGCCGCCGATGGTCTCGAACGGCTTGTAGACGGTGGGCCAGTGCTGGCTGTCGCAGAACCAGAACTTGGCGTCTTCCTGTTCCTTGAGCTTGTCCTGGAACACCAGATAGTACGGGTAGATCTTCTCCCAGCCCTCGGCGCCGGCGGGGACCGGCAGTTCGGAGGGCTTCGGGAAGGACTTCATAGACATGGCGGTCCTTTCGGTGGCGGCTCTGCGTTGAGCCTTCGGTGGGCGGTTCGGTGGAGCTGTTGGAGCCTTGCTGCCGTGCGGTGGAGCTGTTAAAGCCTTGCTGCCGTGCGGTGGAACAGGCGGAACAGTTTCAGGGCAATGGTCAGGCGGACGGCTTCAGCAGCGAGGCGGTGATGCTGCCCAGGCTGAAGCCGCCGGCGGCGGTGCCTGCGTTCCCGGCTCCTGCGCTCCCGGTTGAAGAGGCGGCCGCCGTCGCGGGAGCAGCACCAAGGGCCGCGGCGTATCCGCCGGCTCCCGGCACTGCGGACGACGACGCCACAGGCTTCTTGGAGGAGTGCACGGTTTCCGGCCGGGACTGCAGCAGCAGCAGGTTTTCGCCGTCGGGCAGGTCCCTGTCCAGCGCCCACTCGATGTCCTGCGGGCACTTGTAGTGTTTCTCGGCCCGCTTTGCCATCCGTGCCACGGCGAGCAGTTCGTCGTCGGTCAGGCTGCGCCGGGCCCGCCGCTCGGCGTCGACCTCCCGCTCCACGAGGGTGCGCGCGGCGGCATCGGGTATCAGTTCGGCGTGCTTGTCGCCCAGGTGTTCGGCGACCGGGGCCAGCGTGACCTTGTCCAGCACGATGTTGTCCGGCGTGACCTGCCCCGAGACCACCATTTCGCCGACGCCGTAGGACGCGTCGATGGTGATCTTGGAGCGGTCGCCGTTGGCCGGGTCCAGCGTCATGGCGACGCCGGAGACCCTGGCGTTGACCATCTTCTGCACGACGACGGCCATCGACAGGCCCTGGTCCGGGATGTTGTTCTTCAGCCGGTAAATGATGGCGCGCGAGGTGTAGAGCGATGCCCAGCAGCTGCGGATGTGTTCGCCGACGGCGGCGAAGCCTTCCAGCCAGAGGTAGGTGTCCTGCTGTCCGGCGAAGGAGGCATCCGGCAGATCCTCGGCGGTGGCGGAGGACCGCACCGCCACCGGGACCGGCGCGTCAAAGCGGGACATCAGGGCGTCATAGGCCTCGACGGTCTGGGCGCGCATGTCGGCCGGTACCGGGCGGGAGCAAATGTCTTCGCGGATGGAGGCGGATACCGCGTCCACCTGGGCGATGTCTTCCGGGTCCAGGCCGGCCAGCAGTTGGTTGATGTGCTCGGTGATCCCGGCTTCCTGCATGAAGCGGTCGAATTGGGCGGTCGTGACGACGAATCCCGGGGGCACCGGCATGCCCGCCGAGGTCATGGTGACCAGCGAGGCGCCCTTGCCGCCGAGGTTCTCGAGCGTGGGCTCGATGCCGCCGTCGAAAAACTGGATAAATTCGTTGCTGCGCATGGGCTCAGGCCTCCCAGCTGACGGGGACGGTTTCGGGGACTCGGAAGGAGATGTTTTCGCGGAACTCGATGTTTCCGGGATTCTCCAGCTTCAGGTTTGGTGCCAGCCGCGCCACCTCTTCCAGGGCGATCTTGGCCTGCAGTTTGGCGAGCATGTTGCCCAGGCAGTAGTGGATGCCGAAGCCGAAGGACAGGTGTTCGCGGGCGTTGCCGCGGGAGATGTCGAACTCCTCGCCGTCTTCGAAGCGGGCGGCATCGCGGTTGGCGGAGCCCATCAGCAGCAGCAATTCGCCGCCCTCCGGGATCTTGACCCCGCCGACTTCGGTGTCCTTGAGCGCCTTCCGGCGCCAGCCGACGATGGAGCCGGAGAAGCGCAGCACCTCGTCGATGGCTGCCGGGATCTTCCGGGGTTCCTCCACCAGCTGCTGCCATTGGTCCGGGCGGGCCAGCAGCACGCGCAGGGAGTTGGCGATCAGGGTGGTGGTGGTCTCGTGTCCGGCGAACAGCAGGGAGTAGAGGATCGAGGCGATCTCGTGGTCGCTGATCTCCGCGCCGTCCTGCTGGGCCTTGACCAGGTCGCCGGTCAGGTTGTCGCCGCCTTCCTCGTGGGCGACGCGGACCAGGCGCAGGCATTCCTGCCAGTACTCCACCAGGTTGTGGGCGTGCGGGATCTGCTCCTCATCGCTGAGGTCGCCCCAGGTCATCGCCGCGCGGGAATCGGACCAACGCTTGAACGTGTCCACCTGGGAGACGTCGGCGCCGATCAGCGTCAGGATCGTGACCGTCGGGACGGTGTAGGCCAGGTCCTTCACGAGTTCGCCGCGGCGATCGGGGCGGGCCAGCATGGCTTCCAGCTGGTCCACGACGTTCTGCCGGATGAACGGTTCCAGCGCCTTGTAGCGGCGCGGAGTGAAAGCTTTTTGGGCGACGGCGCGAATCCGGGTGTGCTCCGGCGGGCGGCGGGCCGAAAGCCCGGAGTAGGCGGTGAAGCCGCCCTCTTCCATGATCTTGGTGGCCTGCGGGCCGCGCCGGCGGACCGGCGCCTGGGCGTTTTCGCTGGAGAAGGTCTCCCAGTCCTCGAAAACGGCCTTGATGTCGTCGTAGCGGGAAACCACGTAGTAGCCGACGCGCTCGTCAAACATGACGGGCTGCTCGTTCCGCAGCTCGGTGTAGGCCGGGAACGGATCCTTCATTTGGAACGGCTCATAGCCGTGGTGCCCTGCGGGGGCCTCGGCACCGTGGCCGAACGGGCAAGCTGCCGTTTCGGTCGAAGATGACATCTGGAACTCCTTGGGGTCTGCTTCCGCCGTCGCCGTTGTCGGTTTCAGCGGGCTGATTAGACTCCAGTGTTGCCCACGTCACTCTCAAGGCCTAAGAACCTCTTCCACTCAGTGGAAACGAATAGTGCTTAGCATCTCGCCGCGTGCGGCGGCGTGGTCAGGCCTTGCTTGGCGGAGCTGGCCGGCAGTGGCTCCAACGCGATTCGGGCCGGGCACTCAGGCCTTCCGGGCGATGTGGCTTCCCAGCAAAGACTCCAGCGGGATGTGCGCGGTGGCGCGTTCGATCTGTGCCGAGACACCGCGCAGCGCCGGAAGGTGCCGCGTCATCGTGGGGGCCTGCGACGTCAGCAACACTAGTCCCAGCCCGGCGCCGATCCGGCCGGTGTGGAAAACGGGCACGGCGATGGAGCAGGAGCCGAGCCGGACTTCCTCCAGCGTGGTGGCGTAGCCCTGCTCGCGAATCTGGACCAGTTCCTCCGCCAGGCGCCCGGGAACAATGTGGGTGTGGGCGGTGGGACGTTCCAGCTGCCGGTTCAAGTAGGCGGTGCGCACCCACTCCTCCTCGTACGCGAGGATGACTTTCCCGACGGCGGTCGCGTGCATCGGCAGCCGGCCACCGACCCGCGAGGCACGGGGCACGCGCTTGGTGCCGTAGATACGCTCGATGTACAGCACCTCGTGGCCTTCCCGGACCGCCAACTGGGAAGTCTCGCCGGTCAGGGAGAACAGGTCCTGCACGAACGGGCGCGCAGCTTCGCGCAGTTGCCGGCCGGCATTCTGCGCCAGCTCCCAAAGGCGAATGCCCAGTTGGTAGCGGCCGTTGGCGCCGCGGGAGAGGAAGCCCCATTCCGTCAACTCCGCGACCAGCCGGTGCGTGGTACTCAACGGCAGTCCGGAACCCTCGGAAATCTGGGTCAGGCTCAGCGCGCTGCGGGATTGCTCGAAGGCTTCAAGGATGGCCAGCACGCGGGACGTGACCGTGCGTCCCGGATCTCGGCTACCGCCGGCCATAGCTGCCTCCCATATTCCGCCGCCGGCCTGACAAAGCCGGGCACCGCCGCCGTCCGGGCAAAGCCGGGCACCGTCGTCGTCCGATAAAGCAGGGCATCGCCGTCGTCCAGACAAAGGCGGGCATCGCCGTCGTCCAGGCAAAGCCGGGCACCGCCGTCGTCCCTACTAAGCCGGACAGCGTCGTCGTCAGTTCCGCGGAGCTTCACAGCCGGCGCCATTGCGGCACCCGGCCGAAACCGAGTCTAGCCGCCGGCCAGCAGTGCCCGGCGCTGCGGCCACAACGTTACCGATTCCAGCGCGGACAGCGCGCGCGCCATTGCCTTTGCCTCCTCGGTGAAGAGGTGGCCCAAGACGCGCTGGCTGCAGAGTCGAAGCGCCTGGCCGCGGTCCAGCCCGAACCACTCCATCACGGTGTCGACGCCGTGCGGGCTGAGCCGCCACGTTTTGTCTGCATCCTTGACGATGGCGTCCTCGATCGAGAGGGCCTCCTTGCGCGAGTCGTGCCCGTCGATGATCTCCAAAATGCGCGGAATGAGCGCCGGGTCATGGCCGGCCTCTTCGAGGATCCCGGCCGCCAGTCGGGCGCCCTCCTTCTCGTGCAGCAAGACGAGGTCGGGCCGGCCGCCGCCGGGGGCGATCGCGGCGAGGACCTGGTCCGGGGGCACCTGCGACCAGCCGATGTCGTGCAGCATGATGGCCGGAAGGACGACGTCGGCATCGGCCTCGGGGTGGGCGGCCAGCAGGGCCTGGGCCAGGCCATAGGCGTAGAGGGTGTGGGCATCGTTATCGCGGACGGCAAGCAACGGCGCCGCTTGCTGCCAGATCCGGTCCAAGTGCGCGTCCAGGTGCACCACGCCGTCCGGCTGGGCCTCAATGGCGGCGGCGACGTCGTGGCCGTACAGGTTGGCGGCGGGCAGCAGCTTCGTCATGCCCACAGCATGACGAGCAATCGCCGGGCGGGCAACCGGGTGGTTCCGCTGAACGGAAGGTGGGCTGAGGGCGGGCGGGGGCTGGTTGCTGGCGGGGTGCTTCGCGGGCGGAGTGGTTAGGGGGGCGGACACCAGCGGGCTGCCGGCGCAGACGGGCAGCTTGCGCCGTAACTTCCCACGTTTCGGCGCATGCTTAAGCATCTTGCCTAGTCAGAGAGGTGTCAGCCGACCAATACATGGGAAGTTATGGCTAAACATGGGCAGATAAGCGCTGCCCGGCCGCCGCGAAGTCGGCGGGCTCGTCCGGGTCCACGAGCGTGACGGCGCCGCCACCGACCTCCCGGAAGATGGGGATGTCGCTGGCGATCACCGGCGTTCCGGCGGCCATGGCCTCGATCAGCGGCAGGCCGAAGCCCTCGTCACGGGAGAGCGTGACCAGCGCCGTGGCCCGCTGCAGCAGCTGCTGGTACCCGTCGTCGGAAATTCCGTTGTGGAAGACCAGCCGGCGAGGGTCGACGGCCCGCGCCTCCAGCTCGGCCTGCCGATCCGGACGCACCGGGCTGAGCAGATGCAGCCGGTAGTCCGGCAGCAGCGCCATGGCGTCAACGATGGTTTCAACGTTTTTGTACGGCATGAACGAGCCCATGTAGAGCAGGGTCTTGTCGCGGCCGCCCGCGGGATCGCGCGGCGCTCCCTGCGGCTGGGCGGCGTTGGAAACAATCCGGATCGGCCTGCGGGTGAGCCGGCGCCGTTCCATCAACGCCCGCGTGGTGTGGCTGATGGTTGCGACCGTGTCCGCACGGTTCAACAGGAGGCGCTGCGGCCAGTAGGCCTTGTGGTAAAGCCGCCAGAGCCACTGCACCGGCTTGGGCAGGAAGCCCGGCGGTTTGGGGTGGGAGTAGTAGATCAGGTCGTGCAGCGTCAGGATGAGCCCGTATTTGCGGCCGAAGCTGCCCATGGTCTGCATCGGGCAGACGACGACGTCGGCGCCCAGCTTGTTCACGCGGCGCGCCACGAAGAGTTCGGCGGGGGAGAGGGGGCTGTTGATCTTGACCCAGGGCACGTCGGGCAGGAACTGCAGCTGCCGCTCGTCGTTGATCAGCATGCTCACGTCCGCCAGCCGGGACGCGGCTTCGATGAGGCTGGCGCCGTACCGGCTGATGCCGTCCAGCTGGTCGGTGCGCGTGAACCGGGCGTCAATCAGGAGTTTCATGCACTCACTCCGTCGATGAAGTCCCGGATGAGGGTGGCGGCCGCTGCCGGGGTTTCGTAATGGATCAAATGCCCGACGGCGGGGATCACTTCCAGCCGCGAGTCCGGGATCATCGCCGCGAGCCTGCGCTGGCTCGCCACGGAACCGATGTCGTCCCGTTCGCCGGCGATCAGGAGGACCGGAAGCTCCAGCCGGCCGGCGACCTGCGCGACGTCGGCGGAGATGGACGCCCGGAAGGCCTCCAGCACCACCTGCCGGTTCGCGAAGGCGCTGAAGTAGGCGTCGTGCTGCCCGTGGATGTAGGAACGCAGCTGCGGGTCGCGGGTCTTCGCCATCATGATGCTCATGCCCCGGACGATCAGCCGGTGGCGCAGCAGCCAGAGGCCCAGCCGCTCGGGCAGCTTGGCCCCGGCGAAGTAGTAGAACTCGGCGAGCCGGGAGGGGATCGCCTTGGGGCCCTGCAGCGCGGGTTCGCTGATCGGGTTGACCAGAACGGCGGCCCGGAAGCTGCCAGGATGCGCCGCCAGGTAGTGGCTCACCACGATGGACCCGAAGGAGTGTCCCAGGACGTAGGTGTCGGGGCCCAGCTTGAGTTCGCCGGCCAGGGCGTGCAGGAACCGGGTGTAGCCCTTGATATCGTGGGCGCCGGCAGCCAGCGGCTCCGATTCGCCGAAGCCGGGAAGGTCGGGGGCGATCACCCGGTAGCCGGGCAGCCGGCCTACCACCAGCTCCAACCCGTGGTGATCGCCGCGGAAGCCGTGGATGACCAAGAGGGTGGGCGCGCCGTCGTCGTCCGCGGGATATTCCCAGTAGCGCACCCGGGCGCCGTCGAGCAGAATTTCGCGGCGCACCGCACGGTCGGCAACGGCGGTCACGCCGGGGTCCCTCCTGATTTCATGCCTTCGACTCTACCGACCCCCGGGTGCGTTGCCGCGCAGCGCGGCCGATGTTGCCTGCGCAGGCGCCGGCCCGGACGGCGCCCGCC
>NZ_JBNHGL010000120.1:0-8839 GCF_059091245.1 Arthrobacter sp. Y3225116 | reverse complement strand
CAGGCGGCACTGGCCTCCGGAGACCTCGAAACAGCCGGCCGCATCCTTGACCGGCTCCTGGCCCAGCCGGATGCACCGGACAGGCTCCGCGGAGCGGACGTGGCGGCGTCGCTGTGGGCGCAGCGGGGCATGCTGGCGCGCAGCGCCCAAGTCTACCGGTGGCTCGGATCGCCCGCCACGGAGGCCTCCCGGGCGCTGGCCGCCGTGGTCATGATCGGTACGGGTGACCCCGACGAGGCTCGAAGCCTGCTTGCCGGCAACCATGCCGACAACTCGCCGACCCTGACGAACGTGGCCGTCTCGTTGATGGGACAAGGCATCGCCGCGTCCACCGGCGAGCACACCGAGCAGGCGCTGCCGGCCCTGGTGCGCGCTTCCGACATGCTCACGGCCTCCGGCGCCGCCATTCCGCTGCCGGACAGCCCGGCCGCCCTCGCGGCCTTGGTGGCCCTGCACAGCGGTGAGCTCCCCGTAGCGGCAGCCGTCCTCGACGACGCACTGAGCGGACGCCAGGGAGGCCCGGCGGCCCGGTTGAGGCTGCTGCTCCTGCGGGCCTGGGTCTCCATGCTGCAGGACCACCCGGACAGCGCCGGGGCTGCCATCGCAGAGGCGACCGCCAGCGGAATCCGTCCCACCCCGCGCGACGAATTGTTGCTGGACGCCCTGCAGGTCGGGCTGGCGCGGCGAACCGATGACACCGCTGCCTTGGTGCGCGCCTGGGACCGGGCGCGGGGCCGGCTGCTGCACGTCGCCGTCGATCTCTACAGCCTTTTGCCGCTGGGCGAACTGGCGGTAGCCGCTGCCCGCCTGCGTGATTCCGCGAGGCTGCAGCCGCATTTGACGGAGGCGTGGGCGCTGCTGGGGAGATTGGGCGAACCGGCGCTGTGGTCTACCTCGCTGCATTGGTATGCGGCCCAGGCAGCGCTGTTGGCGGACAGCCCCAGCGAGCTCGCCCCGCATGCCTCGGCGCTGGTGCGGGCCTCGGGGACGTACCGACTGGCTGGCGTGCTCGCGGCGGCCGGCCGGGCGTGGGTGACGGTGCTGGCCGGCAGGATCGATCCGAAGCTGGTGGAGGAGTCCGCCCGCGCGCTCGCATCCGTCGGCCTCACCTGGGACGGGGCGCGCCTCGCCGGGCACGCGGCAGCGCACGCCGACGAGCGCAAGGACATGAGCCGCCTCCTGGCTTGCGCCAGGGACCTTCATCCCGGCACGCGCGGGACCATGGACGCGCCGACCGAGGTCACTGGGGCCGAGCACGGCGGGCAGGCAGCGGTCCCCGCCGGAGCAGCACAGGGACAAGAAAGCGCCGTCTTGAGCGAGCGGGAGCGCGAAGTCGCCCGGTTGGTGCTGGAGGGCAAGACGTACCGGGAGATCGGGGCCGCGATTTTTATTTCGCCGCGTACCGCGGAGCACCACATAGCGCGGATCCGCCGGAGGCTGGGGGCTTCGAACCGCGCCGAGCTGCTGACCCAGTTGCGGCTTGCGCTCGGCGAAGACGGTTCCCCGCAGTAGTTCCGCGGACTTCCGGGCTTGGGACCCCTCCCTACCTAGTCCCCGGCTACCGCGATCCCCCTGGAGGGGGCGGGCGGCGGGGGAGGAAGCCCCGATGCGGGCGACAGCAGCCCGGCCGTAGCTTTGAACCAAGCCAAGCAACTCAGCTCGGCGGGCCACCATCCATAGTTTTCGGCCAGATCCAGTAGGAATAAGAATGGGGATTCACATAATGCCTACGCTCGCAAGCTCTCTTCTCGAATTCATCATGAATCTGCTCCGTGATCCGCGGGCAGCCGCCGAATTCCAGGCAGACCCGGAGGCCGCCCTCGCCGAGGCCGGCTTGGGCGACGTGTGCTCCGATGATGTGGACGCCATCATGCCGGTCATCCTCGACTACGCTCCCGTGGACGCCAGCTCGTCCTTCGACCGCGAGTACAACACCGGCGGCAACCACTCCGGCGGCGACACCGGCGACTGGTCCAGCGACAACTCCGGCAACAATGGCGGTGGCTGGGGCGGCGGCGGCAACGGTGGCGGGGGCCACGGCGGAGGCGGCCACGGTCAAGACGGCGGCCACGGGGGTGGCGGCCATGACGACGATGACCACGGTCACGGCGGCGGCAGGGGCAACGATCATGATGACCACGCCCACGCTGTGCAGCAACTGACGCACATCGTGAACAACTACTCGTACACCTCTACGATCGACGATCGGGACACCATCACGGACCAGTCCGTCAACCAGAACATCTGGGCCGACGGCGACGTCAACCAGTGGTTCGACAACGACGCCGTGATCGCCTCGGGCGACGACTCCGTTGCGGCGGGCGGGGACGCCACCGTGGATAATTCGACGGACAATTCCAAGGATTACTCTGAGGATCACTCGACTGATAACTCAACCACCGTGACCACCGGTGACATCGAGGGCGACGTGACCGTCGGGGATACCGACATCTCCGTTGAGGACTCCTTCAACGTTGAGGATTCCTTCAACGAGGACTCCTACAACGAGGACTCCTTCAACGAGGATTCCTACAACGAGGATGTCGACGTGGACGTGGAAGTCGAAGACTCGTTCAACGACAACTCCGACAACTCGACGGACCACTCGACCGACAACTCCACCAACGTGGAAATCGAGGACTCGTACAACGGCAACACCACCGAAATCGAGGTAGAGGATTCCTTCAACGAGGACAACTCCACCAACACCGACATCAACGTCGAGGATTCCTTCAACAAGGAGGTCGAAATCGAGGACTCGTACAACGAGGTCGAGGTCGAGGATTCGTTCAACGACAGCTCCACCCACACGGACGTGCAGGTGGACGCGGACATCGACGCCGAGTTCACCGACAACTCCGTCAACGATTCCGTCATCGTCGCGGACAACGAAGTGGAAATCGAAGACAGCGTTGTTGCCGAAGAGGTCGATTTCTAACCGACCTGATAACTGAATCACGACAGATCAGCTGTCCAGCAGGAGGCCGGGGGACCTCCTGCTGGACAGTGTCACGGTCCGGCCGCGGGGCCGGAAGTCAAAAGGGGATACGGTGGTCGAGCTCGTCAAGCTGGTGGATCAGGGCCAGGAATTGGCCAAGAAGGGTGAGCGTGCAGACTTGCAGCGGCGCCTGGAGCAGACCCGCAGGCGATTGCAGGATCCGACCACCCGGGTGATCGTCGTCGGCGAATTCAAGCAAGGCAAAAGCCAGCTCATCAACGCCCTGGTGAATGCGCCGGTTTGCCCCATCGACGACGACGTCGCCACCTCGGTGCCGACGGTGGTAAAGCACGGGGAGCCTGCCTCAGCCGTGATCCTGGTGCCGAAGGAACGCACCGACTCCGGCGACGGGGACGTTGAACTGGATCGTCGGCCGGTCGCCTTGGACGAGCTCGCCGAGCACGTCTCGGAACGGGGGAATCCGGGTAACGAGCGTCGGCTGGCAGCCGCGGAAGTCTCCCTGCCCCGGAAGGTCCTGCACGGCGGACTCGCCCTGGTGGACTCGCCGGGGGTCGGGGGATTGGACTCGGCCCATACCCTCACCACGCTGACAGCATTGCCGACGGCGGACGCCGTGCTGTTGGTCTCGGACGCATCCCAGGAGTTCACCGAACCGGAGATCCGGTTCCTGCGGCAGGCGCAACGGATTTGCCCCAATGTGGCCGGCGTCCTGTCCAAGACGGATTTGTACCCGCAATGGCGCCGCGTGGCCGAACTGGACAGGGGCCATTTGAAGCGGATCGGGGCAGACATGCCGCTGATTCCGATCTCCTCGGAGCTTCGCCTCCGGGCGGCCGAAATGCGTGACAGCGACCTGAACGCCGAATCAGGATTTCCGGAGCTGGTGGCCTACCTCCGGCAGAAGATCCTGGGCCAGACCGAGCGGCTCCAGCGGCGGTCCGTGGCGCAGGACCTGATTTCGGCCATGGACCATCTGCGGCTGTCGCTGAAGTCGGAACTGAGCGCGCTGGAGAATCCGGACGGCACCCCGGAGATGCTGGCCGAGCTGGAAACGGCCAAGGAACGCGCCGACGAGCTCCGCCGTCGTTCTTCCCGCTGGCAGGTCACGCTCAATGACGGCATGAGCGATCTCATCGCCGATATGGAATACGACTTGCGGGACCGGCTGCGCAGCATTTTGCGGGACGCCGAGCAGTCCATCGATGCCGGGGATCCCGGTCCGCAATGGGAGCAGTTTGTGCACTGGCTGGAACAGCGGGTGGCATCGGCCGTGTCCGACACCTTCGTGTGGACGAACGAACGGTCGCTGTGGCTGGCGGAAAAGGTCGCCGAGCACTTCAACCAGGACGACGTGACCCTGCCGTTGCTGCAGGTCGATTCCACGGAGAACGTGCTCGACCCGGTCGAGCAAATCCCGGACCTGGATGCAGGACGCCTTGGACCGGTCCAGAAAATACTGATCGGCATGCGGGGTTCGTACGGCGGCGTGTTGATGTTCGGTCTCCTCACCGGGATCGCGGGCATGGCGCTGATCAACCCGATCTCGGTCGGCGCCGGCCTGCTGCTGGGCGGCAAGGCCTACCGCGAAGACAAGGAAGCCCGGTTGAAGCGCCGCCAATCGGAGGCTAAGGCCTTGGTCCGGAAACAAGTCGATGAGGTCGTGTTCCAAGTGGGCAAGCAGCTCAAGGACCGGCTCAGGATCGTCCAGCGGGCCACCCGCGACCACTTCACCGAACTGGCCGAAGAGCACCATCGCTCGCTGGCGGATTCGGTACTGGCGGCACAGAAGGCGGCAAGCCGGTTCCACCAGGAACGCGACCTGCGGATCAAGGAGCTCAAGGCGTCCCTCGCACTCGTGGAGTCGCTGCGCAAGCAGGCATTGGCGCTGGACGCTGCACCGCAATTGGCTGGACAGGCATGAATGCCGCGGCAGCCGGAGCTGATGTCGAAGCGGCGCGCGGGCTGGTCCGGGAAGCGATAGAAGCCTACCGCGACGAACCGGCCGTGCGTCAGGTGTTGGAGGAGTATGCGCGCCGGCTCGACGAGCCGCTGCGGATCGCCATCGCGGGCATGGTCAAAGCGGGCAAGTCGACCCTGCTCAACGCCATTATCGGCGAAGAGATTGCCCCGACCGACACGGGAGAGTGCACCCGGATGGTCACCTGGTACCGCTTTGGCGACACTCCGCGGATCACCCTGCACCCGCGTTCTGGAGCGCCTCGGGACCTACCGACCAAGCGCGCCGACGGCCGGTTGGTGTTCGAGCTCGGCGGGATCCAGGCAGAGGACGTCGACAGGCTCGTGGTGGACTGGCCGTCCCGAACCTTGCGGGACGTGACGTTGATCGACACGCCTGGCATTGCCTCGCTCTCCCGGGACGTATCGGCCCGCTCCACCGATTTCCTGACGCCGGCCGACGGACCCTCGGAGGCCGACGCGATCATCTACCTGCTGCGGCACCTGCACGCGTCCGACCTGGGGTTTTTGGAGTCCTTCCGTGATACCGCGGCCGGCCAGAGCGGCACCGTCAACGCGCTGGCGGTCCTGTCCCGTGCGGACGAGGTTGGGTCCGGCCGGATCGACGCCATGCTCTCCGCCCGGGACATCGCGGCGCGGTACCGCCGTGACGGCGCGCTGCGTTCTCTGGCCCTCGGGGTAGTGCCGATCGCCGGCCTGCTGGCCCAGTCGGCGCGCAGCCTGCGGCAGGCGGAATACGCCATCCTCGCCGAGCTCGCTGCCTTGGACAGGCGGGAACGGGAGCTGCTTCTGCTGTCCGCGGACCGCTTCGTCCGCCCGGGAGGTCCGCTCTCCGCCACGCCGGAAGCGCGGGCAAAGTTGCTGGACAGGTTCGGGCTCTTCGGGCTCCGGCTGGCAGCCGCGCTGCTCCGTGGAGGCATCTCGGAGCCGACCGCGCTGGCCCACGAACTGGCCCGCCGCAGCGGGCTGGACGAATTGCTGGCCGTGATGACCGGGCAGTTCCAAGCCCGGGCCGGACAGCTGAAAGCCCGGACGGCCCTGGTCGGCGTCGAAAAGCTGCTGAACGACCACCCCCGCCCGGGCGCCGCAGGGGTCGCGGCCGGCTTGGAACGGCTGCTCGCCAGCGCCCACGCCTTCCGCGAACTGCGTCTGCTGGCGGCCGCCCGCACCACCGGGCTGCCGCTGGAGCCGGAGTTGGCCGCGGAAGCTGAACGGATGATCGGCGGCGAAGGCGTCTCGGCACCCGAACGCCTGGGGCTTCCACATGACGCACCGGGCGAGGTCCTGCGGGAGCACGCCGTGGCGTGCCTGAGACGTTGGCACGCCGTAGCCGGCGACCCGCTGCGCGGCCGTGCCGTCACCGAGGTCTGCCAGATCGTCATTCGCAGCTGCGAGGAACTGCTGGCCGGTATACAGCCTGCTTCAGGCGGGCCTGCCTCGCCGCCCCTGGTGCTCGGCACGGAACCATTGGTTGGCCCCGCTCAGGACGCTGGCGATTACCGCCGCGCCGGCTAGCACGAGCTGCAGAACCAGCATGATCCTGATGCCCAATTCCTGATCGCCGGGAGCGGCCAGGAATTCGTCGGCCAGCAGGGTCACCGCCCCGTGGACGAACAGCATGGCGAGCAGCACGAAGCGCGCCTTGCCGTGCCGGCGCATGAGGGCCCGCAGCAGCACGGCCTCGACCAAAATGACGAGCGCCAGCATGCCCAAGGTTCCCCAGAAAACCACCACCGCGAGCGCTTCCACGGTCTCCCCGTCGGCGCCCTGCTCCAAACCGTCGATGAGCCCGCGCAGGTGCTTGAGGATCTCGTCCTGCGCAAAGTACGCGAAGATCCCCGCAATCAGTCCCGATAAAAAACTGAGGACCCACAAGACGCGGACCCTCTTGACAGCGGGCGGCGGCACCAAAGTCCCGGTGATCGGAGGCGGCGTGAGGTCGGACATCTGCGGACGCGGCGGCGCAGGACGTTCCGGTTCGCCGGACATTCCCCCGGTTCCCTGAGCTCCAGGCGCCCCCATCCCTGGTTCCTGAGACATGCAGATAATCTAGCCGCCCCCCTGGGGCGCCGCAATGCTCGTCAGCGGGCGACGGGCTACTTGGTGGGCCGGCCCAGCCCGGTGCGCGCCATGGCGTCGGCATAGGCTTCGTGCATCGCGTCCAGCCATTCCTGCTGGCGGGTCGGCGATCCCGCGAACGCCCGGCCGCTGAGCGCCCGAACCTTGTACGTCTTGAAGCCGCGCCGCCACAGCAGCGGGTTCTCGGTCTTCAGCAGCAAGCCGGCCAGCCGCTGGGCTTCGGTTCCGTGTGCCACGAGCACGGAGGCCCGCGGCACCAGCGTCAGCATCTTCAGCAGCGGCTTGAGCCCGGCGTTGATCTGGTCGGGGGTGAGCTTGCCGTTGGCCTCGCCCGGGGTGAACCACGGATGCACGTTCCACGGCATCACATATTGGGGCCGCAGGCCGAGCTGCCACTGCAGCCCGAGCATCCGCGTCGTCGCCTCCTGGTCCCCCGGCCAGATGAAACCCGTGTCAGAGGCGTGCCCGATGTTCGAGTAGAGCGACACGATCCGGCATTCATCGGCGTCGTGGATCGGATCCACGTAAGAGACCTCGGTACCCGGCTTCAGGTCCCGCAGTTCGTCGCAGAGACGGTTAATGTCGGCGACGCCTGAGTCGTACCTGCGGTCCATGAGGTCCTTGTGCTGATCGGTTACTGCCGGGCTGGTCATCGGGGTGCGGGTCTCCTGGAGGGAAGGGAAGGTGAACGGTAGGAAATCGGTGCGCCGGGAACGACGGCGGTGCCGCCTTGGGAACGGGCAGCCGCCTGCGGCAACGGGAGGCGGGGTATTGAGCATAGCAACCGAAGCTGGGCGCCTCCTGCAGACCGGTGGCGGAATCCCGGGCTTCAGGCGCGGACCCTGTGACGAAGATGACCCGGCGGTTAATCAACAGTGAAATCAACGCTGTGCCAGCCGGTGGCGCCATCCGGAGCAGGCGGCGCCGCGGCCTCCGTCTGCAGCGTTCCGTCCGCCTCCCAGGCGCGCACCCGGAGCCGGTGCGGGCCGGCCGGAACGTCGTCCTGCACCAAGTACCACTGGCGCCAGGTGTCCACGGAAGCCTCCGCCGCCAGTTGGGCGTCCACCCAGTCGCCGTCGTCCAACTGCACCTGGACTTTTGACAGACCCCGGTGCTGGGCCCAGGCCGTTCCCCCAAAGGCCAGGGGGCCGGCCGCCAGGCGGGCTCCGGGCCGAGGCACCTCGATTCTCGAGGCCGTCTTGATCGGACCGCGGTCCGACCAGCCGCGCGTGGTCCAGTAGGCGGCCTTGTCCGCAAACCGCGTGAGCTCCAGGTCGACCACCCACTTGGTCGCGGACACGTAGCCGTACAGCCCCGGCACCACCATCCGCACGGGGAAACCGTGCTGCAGCGGCAGGGGCTCCCCGTTCATCCCGATCGCGAGCAGCGCGTCCCTGCCGTCGGTCAGCACTTCCAAGGGGGTCGAAGCGGTGAAGCCGTCGACGCTGGTGGACAGGACCATGTCCGCCTCCGGCAGCGGGCGTGCACGCGCCAGCAAGTCGCGCAGCGGATACCCCAGCCAGCGGGCGTTGCCGGCCAGGTCCCCGCCCACCTGATTCGAAACGCACGTCAGCGTGGTGTAGCTCTCCACGAGTTTGGCCTCCAGCAACTCCTGGAAGTCGATGCTGAACTCTTCCTCAACCAGTCCGTGCACGCGCAGCTGCCATTGCCCCGGATCTACCGACGGGACGATCAGCGCAGTGTCGATGCGATAGAACTCCTCGTTGGGGGTCACGAAGGGAACCACCCCGTCCACCGGCGCCTGCACGTCCTCCGGCAACGGCCCGGCCGGCCGCGCGGGGGCCGGCAGCCCCAGTGCCTGGC
>NZ_JBNHGL010000119.1:0-8916 GCF_059091245.1 Arthrobacter sp. Y3225116 | reverse complement strand
GCTGCTGCAGCGGCCCGCCGTCGGCACGGCCGTGGTGGGTCCCCGCACCCCCGCCCAGCTGGCAGAAATCCTGAAGGCACCGTTGGACGCCCTGCCCGCGGCGATCGGCCAGGCCCTGGACGAGATTTCCACGCCGTAACCGCCCGCCCCGGGCGCGGCGGTTACGGCGCCCAGGCGTCTTGATCGGGTCCGGGCGGCCCCGGGGCGTGCTACTTTTCTTCGATCTCCAGATCGTCGTCGAACGGGTCCACCACGTCGTCGGGTTCGTCCATGCCCTCGTCGTCCGACTCGTCGTAAATGACCAGCGGCGTCACTTCGCCGTAAGCATCGTAGAGCGCGTCCTCGTAGGTTTCGAACGATTCCATAATGGACGAGAAGGCCGCTTCCACGGCAGGATCGTCATCACCCCGGCGGCTGGAGGCGGCGGCCAGATGCTCCTGCAGGGCGGAAACCAGTGACTCGAGTGCGACGCGCGGATCAATGCTCATGCTGTAGACGTTAGCCGCATTGTGGAGAATAAGTGAAGAGAACAGGAGGGCAATGAGAGAACAATTTCTAGGTGCCGCCGTCACCCGCGAACGCGACTACGCCCGGCAGTACGAATACCTGGTCCTGACCGTAAACAAAGACGAATCCGTCGGCGAAGCCCGCCGCGCGCTGACCGAGCACGCCGAGTACGGCAAGTGGGATCTGGTCCGGACCCGGCTGTACCTGGGCGGCGGCCGCAAGTACTGGCTCCGCCGCAGGGTGCTCAAGGTCGAACGCACCGCCTGAGCCCGTCAGGCGGTGCGTTCGCCCGCGTCAGTCTTCCAGCGGCCCCAGCCAGGCCGTTGCCACGGTGCTGTGCGCGGACTCGTCGTCCGAGGGGTGGTAGAGCCCGGCCAGCACGTCGCGGTACAGCCGCTCCAGTTCACGGCCGCGGAAGTATCCGCCGCCGCCGGAGACGCGTACCGCCTTCTCCACCACGTCCTTGGCGGTCTCGGTGGCCCTGATCTTGATGCCGGACAGCTTGGCGAACCAGAACTTGCCGTGGTCGGCCAGCGTATCCACGTCGCGGGCAATGGACGCCAGCTGCGGGTACAGCCCGTCCATGGCCAGGGCGGCGTCGGCCACCCGCCAGCGGATGTCCGGATCCTGCGCGTAGCTCTTGCCCGTTTTCAGCGAACGACGGCGGTGCACGGCTTCCACCGCGAGGTCCAGGGCCCGGGTGCCGATTCCCGCATAGACGGACGAGAGCAGGATTTCGAAGCACGAGAAGATGCCGAAGATCAACGGGTCCGGGTTGGGCCCCACCGGCAGTGTCCGGAAGATCCGCTCCGGCGCGGCAACCGCGCCTTCCAGCACCGTGGTGTTGGACTGGCTGGCGCGCATGCCCAGCGTGTTCCAGTCGTCCTTGATCCGGTAGCCGGGCTTGTCCCGGTCGATGAACCCCCACACGAGCTGCGGTTCGGTGCCGGAATCGTCGCGGCCGAAGACGCCGAGCCGCGTCCAGGCGGGCGAGAGGCTGGTGAACACCTTCGTACCGGTGAACTCGTAACCGCCGTCCCCGCGGGGCGCGGCGACGGTGCGCGAATCGAAGAGGACCTGGTCGTTGCCAGCCTCGGAGACCCCGAACCCGAAGACTTCGCCGCGGCCGGCCTCGGCCAGGACGTAGTCCATGCTGTCGTCGCCGCGGGCCTTGAGGACCCGCGCGACGCCGGTCCACACCAGGTGCATGTTGACCGCCAGCGCCGTGGCGGGCGCCGCGGTGGCCAGCCGCATCTGTGCCCTGGTTGCCTCCTCCAGCGTGTAGCCCAGGCCGCCGTCTTCCTCCGGGACGAACATTTTCAGGTAACCCGCCTCGACGAGGTCGGCGAAGTCTTCGTGGAAGAAGCTGTTCGCTTCGTCGTAGCCTGCGGCCCGGCCCCTGATGGTCTCGAGCAGGTGGTCCGGGAGCAGTTCTTCAACACTGGCGGGCATGCCGGTGGTCCTTTCGTCGTCGTTCCAAGAGGTCAGTAGGTGGTGAGCAGGCGCTGCAGGACGCGGGTGCCGAACTTCAGCGAGTCCACCGGCACCCGTTCGTCGACGCCGTGGAACATCCCGGTGAAGTCCAGGTCGTCGGGCAACCGCAGCGGAGCGAAGCCGTAGCCGGTGATGCCCAGCCGGGCCAGCGCCTTGTTGTCCGTGCCGCCGGAGAGCGTGTACGGGAGCACCACGGCGTCCGGATCCTCATGCGCCAGCGAATCGATCATGGCGTCCACCAGGTTCCCGGCGAACGGCACCTCCAGCGACCTGTCCTGGTGCACGTAGCTGACCTGCACGTCAGGGCCGGCCAGTTCGCGGATGGTGGCCAGCACGAGCTCTTCCTGCCCGGGCAGTGTCCGGGCGTCGATCCGCGCCTCGGCCAGCCCGGGGATCACGTTTTCCTTGTAGCCGGCCTTCAACACCGTCGGGTTGGACGTGTTCTGCAGGGTGGCGCCGACAAAGCGGGCCAGGGTGCCCAGTTCCTTGAGCAGGATGTCCGGGTTGTCCGGGTCGAATTCGACGCCGGTCAGCTCGGTCACCCCGTCGAGGAACCGGCGGGTGGTGTCCGTCAGCTCGATCGGCCACTGGTGTGCCCCGATCCGGGCCACCGCGGCCGCCAGCGTGGTCACCGCGTTGTCCGTGTTGATCTGGGAACCGTGCCCGGCCCGGCCGGCCACTGCCAGCCGCAGCCACGCGATCCCCTTCTCCGCGGTCTGGAGCAGGTAGGCGCGGCGGCCGCCGATGGTGGCCGAGAAGCCGCCCACTTCCGAGATGGCCTCGGTGGCGCCGTCGAAAAGCTCGGGGCGGTTCTCTACCGCCCAGCGCGCCCCGTACGTGCCGCCGGCCTCTTCGTCGGCGAAGAACGCGAAGACGATGTCACGGCGCGGCCGGGTGCCGCTGCG
This sequence comes from Arthrobacter sp. Y3225116, assembly GCF_059091245.1. Taxonomy (NCBI): domain Bacteria; kingdom Bacillati; phylum Actinomycetota; class Actinomycetes; order Micrococcales; family Micrococcaceae; genus Arthrobacter; species Arthrobacter sp. Y3225116. Next base: position 6,010 of record NZ_JBNHGL010000119.1, on the reverse strand, counting down.
TGCCATGTGCCGCGCCACCGAGAGGATCATGGCGTCCATGTCCTTCATGTCCACGGCGCCCCGGCCCCAGATGAGCCCGTCCCGCTCCTCGCCGCTGAACGGATCCACCTGCCAGTCATCGGCTTGCGCCGGCACCACGTCCAGGTGTCCGTGCACGACCAGCGCCGGCGCCGAGGGGTCCGTGCCGGCCATCCTCGTGACGACCGACGTCCGGCCGGGCGCGGACTCGAACACGTCGGTCGCCAGTCCGGCTTCTTCCAGCAGTCCGGCCGCGTACTCGGCGGCCAGCCGCTCCCCCGGCCCCTCGTTGCCGCCGTAGTTGGAGGTGTCGATCCGGATCAGTTCCTGGCAGATCTCGGCCACTTCTTCGTGCGGGCTCGGTACAGTCATGAAGGCTCCTCGGAATCGATGTCTGTCCCCAGCCTAACGAGCGGGAGCGGCCGAGGGCAGCAGCTGTCCGCAGGCGGCGCCCCGGTGCCCGCATCGACGGGCGCACGGAGGGCCCGATTCAACAGTTCGGGCAAAACATGTTAGAGTTTTTCTCGCTGCTTTCGACGGAATCAGTGCGCCTGACGGCCGCTGGAGAACCGGCGAAAGTCCACCTGCGCGGGTGGCGGAATGGTAGACGCGCTAGCTTGAGGTGCTAGTCCTCTTATTGAGGGTGAGGGTTCGAGTCCCTTCCTGCGCACAGAGAAAGCCCCGGACTTCCGGGGCTTTTTTGTGCCCGCAGCGCGCACAGACCGCCGGCCTCCCCGGCGGCGGCGTGCCTAGGGAGGCGGCATCCGCCCCTGGCCGATGGCGGCCGATTCGGCGCGCACCACGGCGACCGCCTCCTGGACGATGCCACTGTCGTCGTCCTCCGCAGCACGTGCCCGGCGCACAAACCCGCCGGCATCACCCCGGCCGGCCCTCACCGCCCGCAAAGGGGCAAGCAGGGCGGCCCGGCGCAGCCACGGGTCCTCTTCTTCCGCCCACCGATCGAGGATCGCTTCCGCGCGCGTGCGGGACTGGCCGGTCAGCCCCTGGATCAAGGGACCGACGACGTCAACGGCGAGCGGGTCAGCCAAGGCCGCAAGGCGTGCGTCGCGCAGGAAGCCTTCCAGCCGGGTGAGGTCCGAGCTACGCAAGAGGCGTTGGTTCGACTGCAGCAGCACCACGGCGGCCAAGCGCCGCTCGAAGACCGGCCGGGCCCACAGTTCGGAGCTGAGGGCGGTCACCTCGTCGTGCGAGAGCGGCCGGAACTTCCGCCCGGCGTCCCGGACCGTACCCCGGACCGCGCCGACCGACGCGCCGTAGTAGCGCAATCCTTCGCCCGCCCCGTTCTGCGCTTCCGCCCGTTCCCAGGAGGCTTCCCGCCGCAAGGTGAGGTCGATGAATTCTGCCGCCTCGCTCATCCATCAAGTCTTTCATTCACTCGGTGTCCGGCCGGTTTTCCTCCTGTCCGGACCGACCGTCACCGGCTTCTTCCTGGCCGGTGTAGGTGCGCAGCAGGTCCTTCGCGCCGTCGGCCGCCTGCCCTTCCTGATCCAGCGACCGCTGCATGGTTTCGGCGTTTTCCCGGCCGGCAGGGAACGGCGGGAGCAGCGGAACATCGGGATCGGTGAGCACCTCGATGAGATACGGCCGGTCGGCGGCCAGTGCCTCGTCCCATGCGGCCCCGAGCTGCTCGGGGTCCTCGACCCGCTTCCCGTGCAGTCCGAGCAGCCGTGCGTAGCCCGCGTAGTCGACATCGGGCAGGGCCTGGCTGTCGGCGAACCGCGGCTCGGCCTCCATTTCCCGTTGTTCCCAGGTCACTTCGGCGAGTTCCCGGTTGTTCAGGACGCAGACCACAAAACGGGGGTCCATCCACCGCTGCCAGAGCCGGCCGACGGTAATCAGTTCGGCCAGGCCGCTCATCTGCATGGCCCCGTCCCCCGTGAGGGCAACAACCACCCGTTCCGGGGCGGCCAGCTTGGCGGCGATGCCGTACGGTATCGAACAGCCCATGCTTGCCAGGGTGCTGGAGAGGTGCGCCTGGGCGCCGGCCGGCAGCCGCAGCTGCCGGGCATACCAGTAGACGGAACTGCCAACATCGACGGCGAGCAGGCCGTCCGGCGGGAATCTTTCGCTCAGCTCAAAGGCCACCCGTTCGGGGTTGACCGGTTGCGCCGGCGTCATGGCCCGCTGCCGCGACAGCTCGCGCGACTGCCGCACCCAGCCTTCCACCTGCTCTCGCCACTGGCCGGCGGGGCGGTCCTCAAGCAGCGGCAGCAGCGCCGCCAGGGTCGTGGCGGCGTCGCCGGTGAGCGCCGCCTCGACCGGATAGCGGTTGCCGATGGCACTGGCATCATTGTCGATCTGCACGGCACGCGCGGCGCCCGGCGGCGGGTAGAACTCCGTCCAGGGGTCGTTGGAGCCGATGATCAGCAAGGTGTCGCAGTGTGCCAGCAGTTGGCCGCTGGCGGCGGTGCCCAGGTGACCCATGGTTCCGGCCGCAAGAGGCAGCGACTCGTCCACATAGGGCTTGCCGAGCAGGCTGGTGGCGATGCCGGCCCCGAGCTTCTCCGCCACCGCAACCACCTGCCCGCGGGCATCCCGCGCTCCCTGTCCTACCAGCAGGGCAACCCGCTGCCCGGCGTTGAGCACGGCCGCGGCCGCGCGCAGGTCGTCCGGGTCCGGGACCACGTGCGGGGCACGCCAGATCGGCGCGGTGGTCACCACGCCATGGGAGTGCTCGAGTTCGGGGGCGGGAAGTTTCTGGATGTCGTGCGGAATGATCACCACGGCCGGGCCGCGGCCGCTCAGGGCCGCCTTGAAGGCGCGGTCCAGCACCAGCGGAACCTGCTCCGGGGTGCTCACCTGCTGCCGGAAGGTGGCCACGTCCTTGGTCAGGTTGGCCAGGTCCACTTCCTGCATGTACCCGGAGCCGAGCGCGGTGCGCGACTGCTGCCCGACGATGGCCACTACCGGGACGCTGTCGAGTTTGGCGTCGTACAGGCCGTTGAGCAGGTGTATGGCGCCGGGACCCTGGGTGGCCGTGACCACCCCCACCCCGCCCGTGTACTTGGCGTGCCCCACCGCCATGAAGGCGGCATTTTCCTCGTGCCGGGCCTGGACGAACTCGATCGTCCCCGCGCGCCGCAGAGCGCCCATGAACGTGTTGATGCCGTCGCCGCTGTAGCCGAAGATCCGCGACACCTGCCACGCGCGAAGCCGATCGACAATAAGGTCTGCAACGAGCCGCTGGGCCATATCCACTCCACTCGTGATCCTCAGGATGCTTACTGGCTACCATCCCTATCATCCGCTGCCGTTGTTTTGAACCCTGCCGGAGCCGCCACCTGCGGCCGGCATGCGAAGATGGCCGAATGGAACTGGACGGTGAACTGACGGCCCATCCCGTCCGACGGGGCGCAACGGACCAGCGGGACATCGACCTGTACCGGACGCTCAGCGCCGACATTGCCGCCGGCGTCGCGGTCGTGTCGACACGGTGGCGGAACCGGGACTACGCGGCGACCGTCAGCGGTTATCTCTCGGTATCCTACGATCCGCCCACCATGCTGGTCAGCCTGTTCGAGGAGTCGAGGATTTGCGACGCCGTGGCCGACTCGGGGACCTGGGCCTTGAGCCTGCTGGCGTCGCAGCACCAGGGCACGGCGAACTGGCTGGCGAGCCCGGGCAATCCGGTGGAAGGCCTGCTCAACCAGGTGCCGTACCGGCGCGGCCCGGCCACCGGTGCCGCGGTGATCGGCGGAGCGCCGGCGTGGTTCGAGCTGAGGACGACCGCGGTGCATCCGGCGGCCACCCACCTGCTGATCGTCGGCGAGGTGCTGGCCATGGGCCGGGACGCCGCCGGTTCGGAAAGCGCCGATCCGCTCATCCACTTCGCCTCCTCCTACCGGCGCCTGGGCCGGTAACAGCCGGTCAGGGCAGCGCCGGCGGCCCGGAGTAGGCGCCTTCCCAGACCGCCCGCGTTCCGGATTCGCCGGTCAGCACCACCGCCACCGTGGCGCCCGCACACACGGCCAGCACGGCGACGGCGACCACTGCCGCGATGACACGGTATCCGGCGCCAAGCCTGCGCCGGGAGGAGGCGTCCGCCGTCGTTCCGTAGCGGAACCACAGCCACAGCCCCAGCGCCGCGGCGAAAAGGCCGGCGACCCACGGCAGCAGCATGTCGCCCAACCGCATGTGTTCGACGGCCAGCGGCGTCTGGTCGATCCTGAGGAACAACCAGTGGCCGGCCTGTTGGGTGACCGGCACCAGCACCAGGGCCAGCAGGGCGATCAGGGGGGCGGCAATCCCCAGGCGCCGCCTCGCCGCCGGCCAGAGCAGGGTGAGCGCAACGCACAGCGCCGCCAACGGAACGAACACCACGGTGGCGTGGACCAGGAGCACGTGCAACGGCAGGGAATTGATTTCGTACTCCACCGGATCCGCTCCTTGTGTCCCAGACCTGGCCCATCAACCGGTAAGACGCCCGCGTAATACGTAGCGGTTCAGCCGGGAGCCCGGCGGCCGGTCCATTGTCTTACCCGGCTGCCTGCTCTATGAATGGACTATGACGGCCACGCTGAGAGCCCTGGAAACCGCTGTTCCGGATACCATCCTGATCCAGTCGGAGGCGCGGGACGTGTTCTCCACGCAACCGGGCTTGACGCGCCTGGGACAGCGCCTGGTGACCACATCGTTCGACCAGTCCGGCATCGACACCCGGTACACCGCCGTCGAGGAACTCACGACGGCCAAGCGGGCGGACAATCCGGTGTTCTTCGACGCCGAATCCCGGCAGCTGCTCTCTCCCAGCACGAAGGTGCGGAACGACATTTTCGCGGACAAGGCTACCCCGCTGTTCATTGAGGCGGCCGGCAAGGCGCTTGCCTCCTGCGAGGGGATCGGCCCGGCGGACATCACGCACCTCATCACCGTCTCCTGCACCGGCTTCTTCAACCCGGGCCCCGACTACAAGATCGTGCGTGCGCTGGGGCTCAATCCCGCCGTCCAGCGCTACCATCTCGGCTTCATGGGGTGCTACGCGGCGTTCCCGGCCCTGCGGGCGGCCAAATCGTTCTGCGACGCCGATCCGCAGGCGGTGGTGATGGTCGTATCGGCCGAACTCTGCACGCTGCACGTGCGCACGTCCAACGACCCGGACACCATCGTGGGGTCTTCACTGTTCGCGGACGGCGCGGCGGCGGCGGTCATCACCGCGCGCGGCCTGGACCAGACCGGACCGGCCATCCGGCTGGACCACTTCGAAACCGTCCTCACGCCCGTCGGCGAGGAATCCATGGCCTGGAACATCGGCGACGAGGGCTTCGAAATGGTCCTGGGGACCTACGTTCCGCACATCATCGACGAACACATCGTCGGTGCGCTGGAGCCGCTGCTGGCCCGTGAACCGGACCTGGCGGCAAGACCGTACCGCGACATTGAGCACTGGGCGATACATCCGGGCGGCCGCAGCATCCTGGACAAGGTCGAGGCCAAGCTGGAGCTGACCGCGGAACAGCTCGTGCCGGCCCGGGAAACGCTGCGGCGGTACGGGAACATGTCCAGCGCCACCGTGATGTTTGTGCTCAAGCACATCCTGGAGCAACCGGCGGGGTCCGGGGAGGAACGGATCTGCTCGATGGCCTTCGGCCCCGGCCTGACGGTGGAAACCGGCCTGTTCACCAAGACCGTGCCCGCCGCCACCCGCCGGGCCCGCCAGGTTTCCGCGGCAGCGGCGGTGTAGGGCGGGAACGGACCGCCGTGGCCGCCCGCCCACCGGATCGCAAGGCGTCGACGTTCCTGGCCCTCCGCGCCACGGACGCCGTGGAGGAAATGGACAAGCCGGACTGCGACCCCGCGATGCTTCGGCGCACCTACGCCCAGTTTCCGCTGATCAACCGGGCGGTGTCGGGTTGGCACGGCATCTACCGGCGCCTCCTCCGCCCTCGCCTGGCCGGCCTCGAGGCCCCCACCCTGCTCGATATCGGCTCCGGCGGCGGCGACGTTCCCCGGCTGCTCGCCCGCCTGGCCGCCC
>NZ_JBNHGL010000118.1:0-9046 GCF_059091245.1 Arthrobacter sp. Y3225116 | reverse complement strand
GGGGCGCCGGCTGCCGGGCTCTCCCCGACCGTCACGGCCTTGCACTCGAAGGGCGCCGGGCCGCCCATGACCGTCACGGTGGCGGAACTGGGGCGGTCGAGCAGCCGGAACTGCTGCTCGGCGGTCAGTGTCCCGGTCACCGAAAAGGTGCCCGGGGAAATGACGGCAGCTTCGGCACCGACCGAGACCTGCTGGTCCACCAGCACGGACAGGTCGGTCAGCTTGCCCGCGGCGGGGGCCACCACGTTCACGTACGTGTACACGGGGGCAGCCGGTGGGGCCGGTTCGTCCTCCGGATCCGGTTCGAGCGAAACCTGCTGCACGGCGTCGGGTTCCACCGGCTTCTGCACCTGGAACAGCGCATCACCCCTGGCCACGTTCGCGCCGGCCTCTACGAAGAGGTGGTTCACCGTGCCTTCCGCCGTGCTGCGCACGGTCACGGCCGGGTCGCCGGCAACCGATCCCTCGAGCTGCACCACGTTGGTCACCGTGCCCACGGCCGCGGCGACGCTGGGCGTGACGAGGCGGGCCGAAGGCTGCTGGTCGACCGCCTCCGCGCGCATGCCATCCACGAAGGCGAGCTTGAAGAGCGCGGCAGCTATGACGGCGAAAATCGCCAGCCATACCACCGGCAGAACATAGCGGCGCACAGCACTCATGCAGGATCCCCCTCGTCGACGTGCGCCCTACGGCGCGTGACGGCGGGAAGCTGACACAGGACGTGAGACAAACACCCGCTTGTGACGGAGGTTACCAGTGCGGATGGCCGCGGCCGGCCAAGACACGGCCGCTCCAGGCTCGGCGCCGGCACCAACCTGTACGGCAGCCGGATGTTGCCCGGCTAGTCCCGCACCCCGTCCACTTCCTGCGGAACCACCACCATGGGCACCGGCAGCGAGCGCAGGACCTTGTACGCCGTGGCACCAAGGAACAGGCGGTTGTGCTGGGCGAGCCGGCTGGATCCCATGACCACCAGTTCGCCGTCGTCCCAGTCCAGGGAATCGATGGCCTCTTCGATGTTGCGCCCATGGGCCACGGTCACCGTGGCGTTGCCGGGAGGCAGTTCGGTGGCGGCCTGGGCCAGCACGGAGTTCGCGTGCAGGTGGGCACTGTGGATGGCCTCGCCGCTGTCCGGCTCTTCACGGGTGTCCAAAGAGACCAGGGACACCAGGCGCAGCTGCAGGCCGCGGCGGGAGGCAGCGTTCAGGGCCACGTCCCGGGCGGCCTGCGCGCCCTGCCGCTCGCCGATGAACGCGGTCAGCCGGGTCAGCGGCTCTGTCCGCTGGTACCCGCGGGGCGCCAACGCCACCGGAATCGGCGAGGCGTGCAGGAGGGCATTTGCCACGCTGCCCACAGTGAACCGTTTGAACAGGCTGTTGCTGCTGGCGCCGATGACGATCAACCTTGCGCCGGCTTCCTCGCCCGCCGCGATCAGCCCCTCGGCGAACGATTCGGCGGACCGTACCTTGAATTCGGCGTTGACGTCTGCCGGGACCAGTTTCATGGCCTCGCGGCGGGCGGTGAGGACTTCCTGCTCGCTGGCGCTGACGCGGCTGCCTTCGGGGTTCAACGCCACGTAGGGGGCGCTGTCTGCCACCACATAGACGATATCCAGCCCCGTCCCCTGCGTCCGGGCGATCGCCACGGCCAATGCCACGGCATCGGCTCCCCGCTCATCCGGCTGGTATCCCACCACATAACGCATGCAAACTACCCCTGTCCCTGTCCGTGGAGCAGCGGATGCGACGGCGCCGGCACATCCGCACCCCGTGACGCGATGATGGTTCCGACTCTAACCCGAGACCGCCGGCGGCAACAGGCCGGGAGCAGGACGGGGCGGGCGGGACTGAGCGGCCTTAAAAGGACCGCGGGCTGCCGCCGGACCCGCCCGCATGACGAGGGGATCCGGCAGCCGCCCGTTCGGACGCTGCCCGGGTAACTAGGCCGCCGCCACCTTCCGGATGGCTGCTTCCAGCACGTCCAGGGCATCGGCCAGCAGTTCGTCGCCGATCACCAGCGGCGGCAGCAGTCGCACCACGTTGCCGTAGGTGCCGCAGGTGAGGATGATGACGCCTTCCTGCAGGCAGGCGGCGGCGATCTCCTTGGTGGCCTCGGCGTTGGGCTCCTTGGTGGTCTGGCTGGTGCCGGGCTTGACGAACTCCAGCGCCAGCATGGCGCCGCGGCCGCGCAGCTCGCCGATGATGTCCACTTCCTCGGCCAGCTTCCGCAGCCGGCCCATGACCTGCTCTTCGATGTGGCGGGCCCGGGCGTTGAGGTCCTGGGTCTGCATGGTGTCGATGGCAGCCAGCGCGGCGGCGCAAGCCACCGGGTTGCCGCCGTAGGTACCGCCCAGTCCGCCCGGGTGCACGGCGTCCATCAGCTCGGCGCGGCCGGTGATCGCGGACAGCGGCATGCCGCCGGCGATGCCCTTGGCCATCGTGATGATGTCGGGCACCACGCCGTCGTGCTCCGAAGCGAACCAGGCACCGGTGCGCGCGAACCCGGACTGGACCTCGTCCGCGATGAACACCACGCCGTTGTCCTTGGCCCACTGGGCCAGCGCGGGGAGGAAGCCCTCCGCCGGGACAATGAAGCCGCCCTCGCCCTGGATCGGCTCGATCAGGATCGCGGCCACGTTCTCGGCGCCGATCTGCTTCTCGATCATCGTGATGGCGCGGCGGGCCGCGTCCTCGCCCTTGATGTCGGCTTCCTCGCGGTACGGGTAGCTCATCGGCACCCGGTAGATCTCCGGCGCGAAGGGGCCGAAGCTGCCGGCCGGGCTGGACTTGTAAGGGGTTGCCTTGGCGGTCAGGCCCATCGTCAGGTTGGTGCGGCCGTGGTAGGCGTGGTCAAAGGCGACGACGGCGGTGCGGCCGGTGGCGATGCGGGCCACCTTCACGGCGTTCTCCACGGCTTCGGCCCCGGAGTTGAACAGCACGGAGCGCTTCTCGTGGTCGCCCGGGGTCAGCTCGGCCAGTTTCTCGGCGACGGCGATGTAGCCCTCGTAGGGGCTGACCATGAAGCAGGTGTGGGTGAACTTGGCGACCTGCTCCTGCACCGCGGCGACGACGGCGGGGTCGGAGGCGCCGACGCTGGTCACGGCGATGCCGGAGCCCAGGTCGATGAACGAGTTGCCGTCCACGTCGGTGATGATGCCGCCGTCGGCGTCGGCCACGTAGACCGGAACGCCGGAGGCGACGCCGGCGGCAACCACGGCGCTGCGGCGGGCGGCCAGTTCGGCGGACTTCGGGCCGGGGAAACCGGCCGAGACGTCGCGCTTTTGCTCCAGCCGGAACTGGGGCTGGGTCGTCTGAGTGGTCATGATGTGCCTTTCACGTTGAGGGTGGGAATGCCGCGGACAGCCCGGAGGATCCGCACACTCGCATCGCAGCGGCAGCTGCGCGGGGACCGGCGGACAGGCCGGGCCACGGGAGGCCGGGCTCTACAGCGAGATTACGGTTCCCGGCCCGCAGCTGCCTATGGCGCCCCGCACAGCGAATGTGCAATGTTGCCGTGCACATGGCCAGACGGAGCGACGGCGGCGCCCGCCGGCCTGGAGGCCGCAGGACGCCGCCGCTGCGGGCTGGGGGGTCAGGGCCCGGTTCAGAGCTCCGGTGCGTGGTCTGCCGGCAGGGCACCCTCGTCTTCGGGGTGGCGGCTGAGGTTGACCAGGGCCAACGCCAGGCCTCCCCATACCGTCAGGATGGAAATGATCAGCATGACAATTGCTGCGGTACTCATGGCTGTGTCTCCTTCAGGGTGTGGGCATCCAGCTCCGGGTCGTTGGCCGCCGACTTCTTGCTCCAGGGAATCAGCGACAGGATGAAGCCGACCACGATCAGGGACCCCGCCATGCCCCAGCCGAAGACGTTCACGAACCAGTCGGGCATGGGCGGGTCGCCGTAGCCTTCCTGGATCCTCTTGATCAGTTCGCTGATCAGGATGTAGCCGAGCACGATCGGCGCGATGATGCCGACCATGATGCGCCACCACAGGCCCAGCTTGATGGACGAGACCTCGCTGACGTGTCCGCCCAGCAGCGGCAGCTTGCGGAATCCGTAGGTCACCAGCAGCACGGTCGCGAGGGCGCACGCCATGATGCCGAAGCTGTTGACGAAGGCATCGGTGACGTCCAGCAGGTTCAGGCCGGTGGTGGTCGGGAACAGCAGGATGGAAATCAACGCCAGCGGGATGCCGACGCACCAGGTGGTCTTGATGCGGCTCATGCCCAGCTTGTCCTGGACTGCGGAGATGATGACCTCGATGATGCTGATCAGCGAGGTGAATCCGGCGAACACCAGCGAGCCGAAGAAGAGCACGCCGAGCAGTCCGCCCAGCGGGGCCTCGGAAATGATGGTGGGGAACGCGATGAACGCCAGCCCGATCCCGCCGGCGGCAACGTCGCCGACCTCGGCACCGGCGCTGAAGGCCATGAAGCCGACGGCCGCGAAGACGCCGATGCCGGCCAGGATCTCAAAACCGGAGTTCGCGAAGCCCACCACGAACCCGGATCCGGTCAGGTCCGTCCGGTGCTTCAGGTAGGACGCGTAAGTGACCATGATGCCGAAGGCAACGGACAGCGAGAAGAAGATCTGGCCGTAGGCCGCGGCCCACACCGTCGTGTTCGTGAGCGCACTCCAGTCGGGAGTGAACAGTGCGTTCAGCCCGTCGGCTGCACCGGGCAGGAACAGCGACTGGACCACCAGGAGCAGGAACATGACCAGCAGCAGCGGCAGGAACACGATGTTCGCCCGTCCGATGCCCTTCTGCACGCCGGCGGCGAGCACCAGCAGAACCACCGCCCAGACAACCACCAGCGGGATGAGGACCGTCGGCACGAAGTCGAAGCCGATGTTTACGTCCTTGCTCACCTGGAGGAAAGATTCCATGAAGAACCCGGCGGGGTCGTCCCCCCACTCCTCGGTGACGGAGTAGATCATGTACATCGCCGCCCAGGCGATGATGACGGCGTAGTAGACGCAGATGACGAAGCAGATGGCCACCTGCCACCAGCCCAGCCCTTCGGCGCCGCGCGCCAGCCGGCGGTAGGCCAGCGGGGCGGAGCCACGGTGGCGGTGTCCGACGGCGTAGTCCAGGAACAGCAGCGGGATGCCCGCGGTCAACAGCGCCACCAGGTAGGGAATGATGAAGGCGCCGCCGCCGTTTTCGTAGGCAACATAGGGGAAGCGCCAGATGTTGCCCAGGCCGACGGCGGAGCCGATGGCCGCGAGGATGAACACCTTGCGGGTGGACCACATCTCGCGCTTGGGCTTGGCGCCCGACGCTGCCTGCGGGGTAGGGGTACTCATGAAGGGACCTCACGGTGTAGGGCTGGCAGGGGTGTGACGCACGTGACGCCGCGGACCATCCTAGCGCCGGTGGGCAGCTGCCCGGAAAACCGGTCCGGCGCCGGGCGCGACGCAAGAGCACGAACGCCGGGGGGCCCGCCCGCCCGCGCCGGCGAGCGCCCCGCGCCGCTCCGCCGCGAATAGTGCAGCTGCACAACAGCCGCCCGTATAGTGAAGGCATGGCTGTCACTCTTGCCAAACTTCTGGCCTCCCCCGCGCTGCACCTGAAGCTTGTCGGTACCGCGCAGGGCGACCCGGACGCGCCCATTACCTGGGTGGCTTCGACGGAACTCGAGGACCCGTTGCCCTTCCTGACCGGCGGCGAAGTGGTGCTGACCACCGGCCTTCGCCAGAAGACCGCGGCCGCGCAGCGCAGGTTCGTGGAGCGGGTGCACGAGGCCGGCGCGGTCGGCATGGGCTTCGCGCTCGGGCTGACGCACCGCCGGGTCCCGGCGGGCGTGCTCGCCGCCGCCAACGAGCTGGAGCTTCCGGTCTTCGAAGTTCCCTACGAGACCCCGTTCGTGGCGATCAGCAAGATGGTCGCCGACGCCATTTCCGCCGACCATTACAACCGCCTGGAGCACCTGCTCAAGGACCACCAGGCGCTGGCCGCCTCGTTGCTGGGCGGCGGGGGCCTCCCCGCGCTCCTGCGCACCCTGGCAGAGATGGTGGGCACCGACGTCGTGCTCTCGCAATACGGCACCCGGCTGTACGGAACCGGCAGCGACGGGGAAACCAGCTGGCACGAGCTTCCCATCGCCACCGGCCTGAAGGACCGCTGCACGCTGGCCCTGGGCAAGCCGTACGAGCGCAACGCCATCGTGGACTACGCGCAGAGCCTGATCAGCCTGGAACTGAGCAACCAGGCGCACCGCCGCGCGGCCGACCGCAGCTCCGTGGGCCAGGTGCTGCTGGACGTGGTGCGCGGGGTGCTGCAGGGCGGCGACGCCTCCCTGCGGTTGAGCAACGTGGGGATCGACGCCGGACGGCGCCAGCTGGTGGTCATGGTGCAGGTGGCCGCCGCCCAGCGCCGCGCACTGCCCACGCTGCCGCTGCCCGCCGCGTTCGATGGCGTGGTCACCGGCCTGGTCGACGAGCGGCTGGTGCTGGTGGTGCAGGGCGCCGAATCGGGCGAGGCGCTCGGCCGGGAGCTGAGCGCGTACCTGCAGAACGCGGGCTTCTCCGCGACGGTCGGGGTGGGCGGCAGCTATGCGCAGGCGAACGGGCTGCGCTGGAGCTACTTCGAGGCCAAGGAGGCGGTGGGCCGGGGCGAGCGGCTGAACGTGCCGCAGCGGCTGTCCCTGACCTCCCTGCTGCTGGCCTCGGAAGACGTGCCGCTGGCCGATCTTGCGGCCGAGGCACTCGACCCGCTGGCCGAGTTCGACGCGGCCCACGACGCGGCGCTGCTGCCAACGCTGCAGGCCTATCTGGAGTTGAACGGCTCGGTGGCGGCCGTGGCCGAGGAGCTGGGCCTGCACCGGAACTCCGTGCGCTACCGGCTGTCCCAGATCGTGGAGCTGACCGGCTACGATCCCGCCCTCACCGCGGACCGGGTGCACCTGTGGCTGGCCCTGACGGTGCGGCGGCTGGGTTCGGTGTCCCGGACGAAAGGCTAGCCGGCCGGTCCCTTGCCAATACCCGGCGCAGACACAAGGCTGGGGGCATGGGACACGAGACGCACGAAAGCCGGACGGTCACCTGGCTGGGAAGCGACGATCCGCAGCGCGCCGACACCGCGACCCTGAACCTGGAACCGGAGCGTCTGAGCGCCCACGGCGCCTCCCGCACCGCGGCCTACGCCGCCAGCTGGTCCCTCACGACCACCGGCAACTGGTTCACCGAAAGCCTCACGGTGTCCGTCCACGGGCGGGGCTGGAGCCGGCATCTGGTGCTGGACCGCGCGCCCGACGGCAGCTGGAGCGCCGCGACCAGGGTGTCCGGGGACAGCGGCCTGCCGGAACCGGGGATCGCCGATCCGGAATCCCTGGTCGGGGCGGTGGACTGCGACCTGGGTTTGTGCCCGGCCACCAACACCATGCCGATCCTGCGGCTGGGCCTGGTTCACGACGCCGAGGCCGCCGCGGAATTGACGGTCGCGTGGGTGGAGATGCCGAGCCTGCGCGTGCTCGGCCAACAGCAGATCTACAGCGGCTCCCGCGCCTACGACGACCGCACGGGCACCGCCGCGGTCACCTACACCTCCGGGGACTTCAGCGCCGAGATCGTGGTGGATTCGGACGGCATCGTCATCGACTACCCCGGCCTGGCCACCCGCCGCCGGGACTGACACGCGGGGTAAGCACCACCGTCGCCGTTCAGCACAGTCGGTGCCGCCGCATAGGATGGGACCCAAGCCCTCCAATCAACCGTTCCAGGGAGAAACCATGCCCGAAATGTTCGTGGACAAATTCCGTGCCCTCGTGCCCCAGTATCTGGACCGGAAGTGGACCGAGGACGACGGCATCTCCTACGACGAACTCGAGGAGCTGCTGGGCGAGCACAAGTTCCAGATCCCGCAGGCGTTGGTGGAGTTCTACCACGCGCTCGGCGGCTGCGAAGACCTGATGGAGGCGCACGACTTCTTCTTCGACCCGGACGAGCTGGAGATCGAAGGCGGCTACCTGCTGTTCCTGGACGAGATGGACGAAGAAGCGAACTGGGGCTTCAAGACTGAACACCTGGATGTGCCGGACCCCATCGTCTGGATCCGCACGAACGGCCCGAAGCCGCAGTGGCAGAGCGAGGAGGCGACCTTCAGCGAGTTCGTCTTCGAGATGTTCGAGTGGGTCTTCGGCGACGACGACGAGGAAGACTGAGCCGCCGGCGGGCTCAGCGGCTCTCGGCCGCCAGGGCCACGCCGAAACCGACCAGCACGGTGCCCGTGATCCGGTCGATGGCGCGCGTCACGGCCGGCGTGCGCAGCCACTTCCGGGCCGCATGCGTGCCCCAGATGATGGCCGAGAAGAACACCAGCCCCTCCAGGTTGTGCACCAGGGCCAGCAGGATGCCCATCAGCGCCGGGGAGACGCCCGGCGGGATGAACTGCGGGATCATCGCCACATAGAAGACGCCGACCTTCGGGTTCAACAGGTTCGTCCCGACGCCGGTGAGCCACGCCCTGACGTACGACGACGCAGCGGCCGGCGCACCGGCGTCCGGAAGGTGCGTCGCCGGTTTCCGGAACGACCTCCACAGCATCAGGGTGCCCAGCCAGGCCATGTAAGCGGCGCCGGCCACCTTCAGCACCGTGAACGCCGTTTCCGAGGCGGCCAACAGCGCCGACGCCCCGACTGCGGCCGCGATGCCCCAGGCCAAGGCTCCGGTGTTGATGCCCAACGCCGTCGCGTACGCCTTGCCCCGGCCGTGGCTGACGGCTGATCGCAGCACCAATGCGGTGTCCATGCCGGGAACCAGGGTCAGCAGGCCGGCCACCAGGGCGAAGGACAACAGTGCTTGTTCTACGGTCACCCGTTAGCCCCCGAAGGACGGCGCCGGCACGGTTGACATGGTCAAGGTGGACCGGCCGGTCATACCTCGCGGTCCACGACGGCCTCGGCGAAGGCCGTCAGCGCGGCCTTGACCGTGCTCTCGGGCAGCGGGGCAAGGGAGGCCTTGGCGGCGTCGGCCCATTCACCCGCGATGGCCCAGGCCTGGGCGGTGACCGGGTGCCCGCGCAGCGCGGAGACGGCGTCGGCCAG
>NZ_JBNHGL010000117.1:0-9122 GCF_059091245.1 Arthrobacter sp. Y3225116 | reverse complement strand
GGCGGCGGCCGCGACCGTGCGCGCTATCGCCAGTTCGCGCCCTTCGAAGTCCGTGCCGGAGGCCATGGAGTGCACCAGGTAGAACACGGTCTGCACGCCGGCGCAGGCCCGCTTGGCGTCGTCGGCGTCGGCGAGGTCGCCGGCAACAATGTCCACGTCGTCGTGCCACGGAACCGCCGCGAGCTTGCCCGGCGAGCGAACCAGGACGCGGACGGCATAGCCGCGGGCCAGCAGCCGCGGAACCAGCCGCCCGCCAATGTAGCCGGTGGCGCCGGTGACCAGCACCAGCTGCGGCGTCGGTTCCGGAGGAGTAGCCATGACGCCATGCTTCCACCCGCGCCGGGCCCTGTCACGGGGTCAAGGGGCCGGAAAGCGCCGCGGCAGGCCAGTCCCGGGAGCGCGGTCCTGCGCCGGACGTCAGTCCCTGGAGCGCGGCTCTGCGCCGCGCAGCCCGCGCTGCAGCAGGTACGGCAGGATCCACAGCAGGAAGAACATCGCTGCCAGCACGCCGCCGCCCACCGCCAGGGCAGGGACGTCGCCGGCGATCACGTCCACGATGAACGCCACGCAGCCGGTGGCCAGCAGCCCGATCCCCAGCACCGCGAGCCTCACGATCCGGTGCCCGTGCGCCACGGTCGCGTCCTTGAGGTGCAGCCCGAACAGCTGGCGGTGGATCGCCACCGGCGTCAGGATCACCCCGGTCATGAGCGCCGCGAGCACCAGCAGCGCGATGTACAGGCTCACCTGGTACGGGGCCAGATCGCTGAAGCGGCTCTGGAAGGGAAGCGTCATCAGGAACGCGGTGATGATCTGCGCGCCGGTCTGCATCACCCGCAGCTCCTGCAGCAGCTCGTTCCAGTTCCGGTCCAGCTTCTCCTC
Organism: Arthrobacter sp. Y3225116; assembly: GCF_059091245.1. NCBI lineage: Bacteria > Bacillati > Actinomycetota > Actinomycetes > Micrococcales > Micrococcaceae > Arthrobacter > Arthrobacter sp. Y3225116. The sequence continues at coordinate 8,243 of NZ_JBNHGL010000117.1, read as the reverse complement.
GAAGGTCTCGGTCCGGCCCTTTGAATGTTCGTTAACGCGGTCTTCCGTAGCCATAGGAAAAACTTAGCGTCTCCGGCGGCTCCGCACTCAACCGGGAAGTACGACGGCGGTGCCTCCCGGGGGGAGGGGAGAGGGCCCGCCAAAAAAAATTTCCATGAAAGTGCATCCAAACACCCTGCCCGGCCAGTAGTAGGGGTGTAAGCACCGATCAGCCCGGAGCACCCGGGCCGTTGAAGGAGAACAAAATGCGTAAGAGCATCGTTACGGTTTCAGCCCTGGGTCTTCTGGCACTCGGCGCGGCCAGTCCCGCGCAGGCAGCAGAACAGGAAGCCCAACTCTCGGTCCTGCACGGCGTCCCGGATTTGACCGTGGACGTCTGGGTGAACGGCGAGCGGACCCTGGATGATTTCGCTCCCGGCGACCTGGCCGGTCCGCTGGCACTGCCTGCGGGCGCATACTCGCTGGCCATCACCGCCTCGGACGCCGAGAACGCCGACAGCCCCGCCATCGGCCCGGTGGATGTCCAACTGGAAGGCGGCGGCAACTACACGGCCGTGGCCAACCTGGACGCCGAGGGCAATCCCACGGCCAACCTGTTCACCAACGACGTCTCGGCCATCGAAGCCGGCAAGGGCAAGCTGACCGTGCGCCACACGGCCGCCGCCCCCGCCGTCGACGTGCTGGCCGGCGGCTCCCCGGTGATCCAGGGCCTGTCCAATCCGGACGAACAGACCCTCACCCTGGACCCGGGCACCATCTCCGCGGCGGTAGCCGCGGCGGGCACCACCGAACCGGTGATCGGGCCGGCCGACGTGCCGGTGGCGGAGGGCACCCACACGGTCGTCTACGCCTGGGGCAGCCTGGATGACGGCAACCTGGCTCTCGCGGTGCAGAACATCGAAGGACTGCATTCCGCGCCGGGCGCAGTGCCGGGCGGCATGTCGGGCGCGGCTGCTGAGGCCGGCCCGGACTACACCATCGCCGCGGTGGCCGGCGGGGCAGTGCTGCTGCTCCTCGGCACCGGCGTAGTCGCCCGTCGCAGGCAAGCGGTTCGCACCACCGACTAACTGCGACGGGTCCTGAAGAAGCCGGCGGCGCCAGCCCGGGGCGCCGCCGGCTTCCATCCCTCCGGCGGCTTTCATTTGCCGCCGGCAACCATCGCTCCGGCACCGGCCACCATCCCGCGAGGAAAGAATCATGGCAACCGTACCGACGACGACGATGGGCACCCGCGCAGGGCTCCTGTGCTGCGGTGTCTTGATCGCCGCCACCGGCTGTACCGCGCCGATGCAGCCGGCCGCGGGCCGGCAGCTCGTTCCGGCCGCTTCCCCGACAGCAGTCGAAACCCCCGCCGGGCCCCGTGCAACCGCGGTCCCGGCGGTCGACAAGATCCCGGACCCTGCGGACATTCCGGTGCGGCTGGCCGCGCCACTGACCGCCGGCAGCGAGGAGGCCCCGCCCACCCGGCTGCTCGTGGCCGGCACGTCAATCGATGTGAGCGTCGTCGACGTCGGCGTCAATACGGATAACGCCATGGAGATCCCCGAGTCGGTGGAGCAGGCGGGTTGGTACCGCTACGGTGCCGCGCCGGGCGACCGGACGGGGACCGCGGTGATAGCGGCCCACGTCGACACCCTGGCGGGCCTGGCTCCCTTCTCCGAACTGAGGCAGCTCGAGCAGGGCGCACGCATCACGGTGCAACGGGCTGCCGCCGATCCCGTGACCTACCGCGTCTCCCAGGTCGCGCTGATGGATAAGGACGACTTCGACGGAAACGGCATCTTTCGCCGCGATGGACAACCGCTGCTCAAGCTGGTCACCTGCGGTGGCCAATGGCTGGACGCGCGAGAGGATTACAGCCACAATGTGGTTGTCACGGCAGTTCCCGACTGACTTTTCCGGTCCCGCAACAACTGTTCGCGTGGCGTTTCCTCCGACCAACCGGAAGGACGCAGGCTTGGTACCTCATCCTTTCGACGCGTGGGACACGGACATCGACGCAGCCTTCGCGGCGGGTGAGGAGGCTGCCATCGCCGACGCCTACCGGCACCTGGCCCCGCTCGTCCACACGCTGGCCTCCAGGGCCCTGCAAGACAAGTCCGCGGCGGACGATATCACCCAGGAAGTATTCATCCGGGCGTGGCGGTCGCGGGAAGGATTCGACCCCGCGCTCGGCCGGTTGCCGGCGTGGATCGTGGGAATTACCCGCCGCGCCATCGCCGATGCCTATTCCTCCGCCGCCCGCGAGCAGCACAAACTCCGGGCCGTCTCGGCGGTCATGCCCGACCCCGAATTCGCCCGGGACTCCCAGTCGCCCGAAGTCCTCGCAGACCGCCTGCTGCTGGACGATGAGCTGGAGCGGCTGGGTGAACCCAAGGGCTCCATCATGCGCCTGGCGTTCTATGAGGATCTGACCCACGAGCAGATCTCCCACCGGCTGGACCTTCCCGTTGGTACCGTCAAAAGCCATATCCATCGCAGTTTGCACCACCTGAGGAGCCGATTGGAGGTCGACCATGCAGCATCTTGAACCGGAACTGATCAGCTTGCTGGCGCTGGACGACGCCTTCGGCAACCAGTCCGACAGGGACCATCTGCGCCGCTGCAGCCAGTGCGCGGACGAGTACCAAGCGCTGCGCCGGGCGGTGGAGGCGGCCAGGGCCGACCCCGAACCGACCCTCGAGCCACCCGGCCCGGCGGTCTGGGAAACCATTCACCGGGAACTGGCGCTGTCCCCCGAACTGGCGGCGAACCCTTTAGAGGGCCGTGCGGAAAACGCCCCGACGGGGCGCCGGCCATCCCGGACCGCCCCATCCTGGAGGGTGTCTGCCAAGCCCAGGGCTTCCCGGCGCCTCCCCGCCGGGCCTCCGTCCTCCCGGCGCCCGCCCTCCCGGCACCTGCCCGCCTGGCTGGCCGCAGCGGCCGCGGTGGCGATCGTCGCCGCCATCGGCATCTCCTGGGGGGTCACCCGCAACGCTGCCACGCTGGCGCAGGCGCAGTTGGAACCGCTGGAGCAATACGCGGCCACCGGAACGGCCCGAGTGGTGGAGGCCAACGGCACCAGGGAACTTGAGATCCGGCTGAGCGAGAACGAGGCGCAGGGATACCAGGAGGTGTGGCTGATAGCGCCGGATTTGTCCGCCCTGGTCAGCCTCGGCGTGATGGACTCGGACACCGGCAGGTTCGCCATCCCGGACGGGCTGGACCTGTCGCAGTTCCCCATCGTCGACGTCTCGGACGAACCGCTGGACGGAAACCCCGAGCACTCCAGCGTCAGCATCGTCCGCGGCACCCTCGACACCTAACCGTCCCTCCGGTAACGACAGGAAGGTCCCGCAGCGCACCCGAACATCCGTCGACAGCCGGAGGAACCATGCAGCAGCAAACGGAGACGAGGACACGGCCGGGCGTGCCGATCCTGGTGTTGGCGAGTTCCCTGGTGGCCATCGCCGCCGCCTTTGTAGGCAGCGGGGCGCTGATGGGAACGCCGATCCAGGAGGCGGCAGGGGGTTGGCTGAACGAGGACTCGACGCCGCTGGCCCCGGCCTCGGCCGCCTTCCGCATCTGGTCGCTCATTTACCTGGGCCTGCTGGCTTACGCGGTCTGGCAACTGCTGCCGGCCCAGCGGCAGTCGGAACGGCACGCCGCCCTGCGCCCCTGGGCCGTCGCGGCCATGCTCCTGGGCGCCGGCTGGATCTGGGTGGTGCAGGCCGGCCTGCTGGTGGTCAGCCTGATCGTGATCGTTGTCCTGCTGGCCGTGCTGGCGCGCATCCTCGTGCTGCTGGTCTGGTCCACGTCCGGGGCGTGGCTGGACAGCCTGATCACCGACGGCACCTTCGGGCTGTACCTGGGGTGGGTCACGGTGGCCACGGTCGCCAACACCTCCGCCGTCCTCGCGGCGTCCGGGCTGGACGGCGTGGGGCTGCCGGTGACCTTGCTGTCCGCCATCGTGCTTGCCGTCGCGGCGGCGGTCGGGGTCGGGACCGCCCTCTACAGCCGCGGCCGGCTGGCGCCTGCACTGGCGACCACCTGGGGCCTGGCCTGGATTGCCGTCGGACGCCTGGACGGCGGGCTGGTGGACGAAGGCACCGCAATTGCGGCCGGCATCTGCGCGGCGGTGGTGCTGTTCTCCGCCGTCGTCATCCGGTTCATTGCCAGGGGAGCCCCGGGAGATTAGTAAGGGTGCTGAATTTCGCCCTTGGCTGACGGACGCGGCTTCGACGGGACGAAACCGCCGGCCATGGCTAGGTTGGAACCAGCAGCACGCCGACAAGCGGCAGCACCTACACAAGGAGGTTTCTCATGGCGGAAACGAACCGATCGAAGGCAAGCTACACCGTACCGGGGCTCGAACTTGAAGAGGGTGTCAAGGTTGCCGACCTCTTGCAGATGCGGCTTCACGCCCTCAATGACCTGCAGCTGACGCTCAAGCACGCACATTGGAACGTGGTGGGCCGCGACTTCATCGGCGTCCACGAAATGCTGGACCCGCAGATCGAAAAGGTCCGTGCCATGATCGACGAGACAGCCGAGCGCATCGCCACCCTGGGCGTCTCGCCGAACGGTTTGCCGGGCGCCCTCGTCAAGGAGCGCAGCTGGGATGACTACGACATCCACCGTGCCGGGACCGCCGAGCATCTGGCCGCCCTGGACCTCGTGTACAACGGCGTCATTTCCGACCACCGCGAGACCATCGAAACCGTCGGCGAGATCGATCCGGTCACGGAGGATATGCTGATCGGCCAGACCGCCGAGCTGGAGCTTTTCCAGTGGTTCATGCGCGCACACCTGGAAAACAGCGCCGGTGAACTGGCTACCGAAGGCGCCAAGACCGAAAAGGGTGCGGCCAAGAAGACCAAGTAGGCAGGCGGCGCCCTCCGGCGCGCCTCGCCGCATCCAGGGCCCGGCGGCACCCCACACAGGGAGTGCCGCCGGGCCCCTTTGCGTCCCGTGCCCCCGGCCCCTTTGCGTCCTGGTGCGCGCGGGAGCAACAGGGTCAGTACAGGAAGATCGGCAGCCAGTCGCGGTTGTGCGCGTGGACCAGCGCCAGGAACAGCACGAAGTCGAAGATCAGGTGCACGGATACCACGTAGGTGAACGACTTCGTCAGCTTGAAGGTGTAGCCCTGCAGCAGTGCGAACGGGAAGGTCAGCAGCGGACCCCACGCCTGGTAGCCGATTTCCCACAGGAAGGACGAGAACACGACGGCCTGCAGGATGTTGGCCAGCCAGTCGGGAAAGTGCCGGCGCAGCAGCGTGAAGGTGGTGCAGATGAAGAACAGTTCGTCCCAGATGCCAACGGCGTTCACGCCGAGGAAGAGCCGCCAGAAGATCGTGGGGTCGGAGGCGTCCGGCCAGTTTTGGTAGACGCCCGTGCTGACCAGGTACACCGGCAGGATGCAATAGCCGAGGGCTACCACGCCGATGAGGTACAGCTTGGCCGACAACGGCCATTTGCGGCCGGTGTTGATCGGGAACCTGATGATCTTCTCGCGGTAGACGAACCTCGACACGAGCCACGGCACCAGGACGGCCAACGCGAGGGCGCCGCCCATCAGGGCCATGTGCCCGAGGCTCAGGTCGGCGTTCAGGGGAACCAGGCTGATGATCAGCATTCCCGCCGCGATCAGCGCGAGGTGCCGCACAAACTCCAGGTCGACCAACGCCGCCGTGGCCACGCTCAGCGCGAGCAGGCTGTAGCCAAGGGGGCCATTCTCGACGGCAAAAAGCAGCACGCCGGACGCCGAAAGGAACACCGCCGGCACCAGTTTCCAGCTCAGCGCGGTCCGGGGTGGTTCGGTCGAGATTGTTGTCACGCAACCAGCATGGCAGCACAGCAGCCTGCGCGGAAACCGTTGACGGCTTAGCGCCCGGTTGGTTCCACTCCAGCGCTGGCTAGTGGTGGCCGGCCCTGGTGGTGCCGAACATCAGCGTGCGGCGTTTTATGTCGTAGTACACGGTCTCCGCGGTGGAGAGGAGGTCCTGGAGGTTGTCGGCGTCGTCGGCGTCCAAGGTCAGCACCTCTTCCCATGCGCCCTGGTCGAGGACCAGTTGCAGGGTCCAGGTGCCCGGGGCGCCCGGCTCGCCGGCCACCCAGGTGAACTGGTAGTGGCTGAGTTGGCGGACCTTGATGCTGTCGTCGGTGACGGGTTGTTCCGGTGTAGGTGTCATGGTTTTTTCCTATTCCCGAGGAAGCCTTGACCGGCCTCGCGTGACGCCGGGGTCCGGACGATATACCCCAACGATGCTAAGTGTGCTTACCACTTTCCATGATGGGGCCGCCGCTGGCAAGCCTTTGCCGGATATTGCCGCCGGGCCCGCCAAACAGGCCGGGTACTTGGGGATCCTGACCCCGCCAATTGCAGGCAATGGTCGCGCACCGGGGCCCGGTGACGCACACTATGGAACAACGAAGTGCAGAAGTGACGGGGGCAGCCAGGGTGCTCCCAACCTTGGGGAGAAGGTCAGTCATGACTCTGAACGCCGAAAGCCGCGCGGCCGCCGAGGCAGCCTCGGACTCCTGCGACTGGCGACGCGTGGGCCCCCTCGTCGAAGCGGAGCTTCAGCGTTTCACAGCGGGGAACCGCAGCCGGGCCGGCACGCTCTCGCGTACTTTCCCCGTGCTGTGGGACCGCATTGAGGCTGCGCTGGGCGGCGGCAAGCGGATGCGGCCCAGGATGGTGCAGCTCGCCTACCGGTCTGTCGGCGGCGAGGATCCGCGCCGCTGCGCCCGGCTGGGCGTGGCGTTCGAGCTGCTGCACACTGCGCTGGTGGTGCACGACGACGTCATCGACAGGGACTTCGTCCGCCGCGGCCTGCCGACCATCGGGGCCCGGTACCGGGACGACGCCATGGGCCGGGGGCTGCCCGGGCCCGAGGCCGAGCACCTGGGCCACGCGGCGTCGATCATTGCCGGCGACCTCCTGCTGACCGGTGCCCTGCGGATGGCCGGCAGCTCCGGCGCCGGGCTGACGTGCGCCGACGTTCTGATGGAAACGGTCCACGACGCCGTCTTCGCCTCGGCCGCGGGCGAACTGGATGATGTCCTGCTGTCGGCGGCGACGGAAAGCCCCCGTCTGGGCGACGTCCTCGGCATGGAACGTTTGAAGACTGCGGCCTACTCCTTCGAGGCGCCGCTGAAAGCCGGGGCGCTGTTGGCCGGCGCCGGCCAACACCCGGCCGAGGCGCTCGCCGCGGTCGGTCGCCGCATCGGGCTGGCCTACCAGATTGTGGACGACGTTCTCGGGACTTTCGGGGAGCCCGGCACCACCGGCAAGTCTGCCGAATCGGACCTGCGCGAAGGCAAACGCACCGTGCTGACCGCGTATGCGGCGGAGGCGGAAGGGTTCGATGACCTGCTGGCCGCGTTTCGCCGCGGCGAGGCGGGGGTCGGCGAGGTCCGCGCGGCGCTCAGGGTTTGCGGGGCCGACGCGCGGGCGATGCGGCTGGCCCGCATCCTGGTGGACGAAGCGCTCGAGGAGTCCCGCCTCCTGCCCCTGGACGCCGGTGCGTGGAGCGAACTGGCACGGGTCTGCAACCACGTGCTGACGAGGGGGAACTAGCGGCCATGGAACCGAACCCACTGCTCCGCTACACCGACGCCGCCGGCCGCAGCGCCGGCGTCGTGATTGCCCGCTATTCCACCTCCTTCGGCTTGGCGTGCCGGCTGCTCGGGCCGGAGGAGCGCCGGCACATCGCCAACATCTATGCGCTGGTCCGGGTGGCCGACGAAGCGGTGGACGGTGCGGCTGCCGCGGCGGGGCTCGACGCCGTGGCCGTGCGCGACCAGCTGAACCGGCTGGAACACGAGACCGAAACCGCCCTGCTGACCGGTTACAGCACCAACATGGTGGTGCACGCGTTCGCCGGAACCGCCCGCGCGTGCGGGATCGGCGTCGACCTGACCCGGCCGTTTTTCGGCTCCATGCGCGCGGACATTACAGTGGCCGAACACACCGCAGATTCATTGGCGGACTACATCTACGGCTCCGCCGAGGTGGTGGGTCTGATGTGCCTGCGGGTGTTCCAAACCATGCCCGGCGCGATGCCCGGCCGGGACGACGAGCTCACCGCCGCCGCCCGCCGGCTGGGCTCCGCCTTCCAAAAGGTCAACTTCCTGCGTGACCTCGCCGCCGACCGGGATCAGCTGGGCAAAGAGCACCGCCGCCGAGGGCGCCCCCGTTGCGGCACCGAAGCGCAGGGAGTCACGCAACACGTCGACTCCGGAACCGGGCTCGGCGAGCG
>NZ_JBNHGL010000116.1:0-9130 GCF_059091245.1 Arthrobacter sp. Y3225116 | reverse complement strand
GCGGATTGGCAGCCGCAGCTTCCCTCCCGGCCTCGCCCGCCTTGGCCCTCCCGCCGCGGCGCCGGCCATCACGGCAGCGCGGCGGGCACGTCTTTGCCTGCGTGGCCTAACCACTGTCACAACTTGGCGCAAGCGGTCTTGCCTCGTTGTGCGATATGCGTACAATTGTGCAGTAATCGAACGAAGGGTGTTCAGCATGTCAACGGTGGCGGAGTCGTTTTTAGTCGGACTCATCGGCGAAGGCATTACCGTGTCCTTGAGCCCGCCGATGCACGAGCGCGAGGCCGACGTGCAGGGCCTCCGCTACCTCTACAGGCCGGTGGACCTGACCGCTATCGAACGCCCTGCCGAAGCGGTGGGCGAGCTGCTCAGGGCCGGCCGCGATCTTGGTTTCAGCGCCTTCAACATCACGCATCCGTGCAAGCAACTGGTGATGGAACACCTGGACGAGATATCCGACGATGCCCGGCGGCTGGATGCCGTGAACACCGTACTCATCAACGAGGGCAAGTTCATCGGGCACAACACCGACTTTTCGGGCTTCGCCCAGGGCATGGAGCAGGGCCTCCCAAACGCAGCCCTGGATTCAGTGGTGCAGGTCGGCACCGGAGGGGCAGGGTCCGCCGTCGCCTATGCGCTGCTGACAAAGGGTGTGCAGCAGCTGACGTTGGTGGACCTGGATGCCGAACGCGCGGCGGCCCGTGCAGCCGCACTGGTTGCTCTCTTCCCTGCCCGGAAGGTAGTGGCGGCCTCACCCGCTGACCTGCCCGATGCTCTGGCAGCCGCCGACGGAGTGGTCAACGCGACCCCAGTAGGCATGTACATGCACCCGGGAGTGCCGGTTGAAACCTCGCTGCTGGAGCCCAGGCACTGGGTTGCCGATGTGGTCTACCGGCCGGTGGAAACCGAACTGGTTCAGGCCGCCACCGCCAAGGGCTGCCGGGTCCTGGACGGCGGGCATATGGCCGTGGGCCAAGCGGTCGACGCGTTCCGCCTGATAACCGGGGTCGAGCCCGATCCCGCCCGGATGCGTGCTCACTTCCTGGAGCTGGTGGCCACGGGCCGCTGACCTGACAATGAACGTACCGACCCGAAAGGTCCCCCTGTTGCGCACCTCCATTGCCACCGTCTGCCTAAGCGGCACGCTCGAGGAGAAGATGCAGGCCTGTGCCCGCGCCGGTTTCGACGGGATCGAGATTTTCGAACAGGATCTGCTTGTCTCCCCGCTAAGCCCGCAAGAAATCCGCGACATGGCGGCCAGTTTGGGCTTGAGTCTGGACCTTTACCAGCCGTTCCGCGACTTCGAAGGCGTGTCCGAGGAGCAGCTGGAGGACAACCTCTACCGGGCCGAGGCGAAATTCCGCCTGATGACCTCGCTGGGCATGGACCTGATGCTGCTGTGCAGCAACGTGGGCACCGCCACTATCGACGACGACGAAGTCGCGGCCTCTCAGCTGCGCCGCCTCGGCGACCTGGCAGCCCGGTACGGTATCAGGATCGCCTACGAGGCCTTGGCCTGGGGCACTTTCGTCAATGACTTCCAACATGCCATGCGCATCGTGGACTTGGCTGCCCACCCCAACATCGGTACATGCCTGGACAGCTTCCACATCCTCTCCCGCGGCTGGGACCCGGCCGGGATCGAGAAGATCCCGGCCGAGAAAATCTTCTTCGTCCAGCTGGCGGACGCTCCGGAATTGACCATGGACGTGCTCTCCTGGAGCAGGCACTACCGGGTCTTCCCGGGTGAAGGCGCTTGGGAACTGGACAAGTTTATGGGCCACTTGGTCCGCAGCGGCTACGACGGCCCGGTCTCCCTGGAAATATTCAACGACGTCTTCCGGCAGGCCGATGAAGAACGGACCGCCGTTGATGCCATGCGGTCGCTGATCTGGCTGGAGGAGCGCACCTCGGTCCACCTGCAGGAAACCGACCCCGGGATCACGTTTCCGATGCGCCTGGCGACCCTGCCACAGGTGGCCGAACCCACAGGTTTTAATTTCGCCGAGGTCAAGGCGGAAGACACCGGACAAGTCCAGACCCTGCTGCGTCAGCTCGGCTTTGAGTTCCGCGGCCGGCACCGCACCAAGGACGTGCAGCTGTGGGTTCAGGGCCAGGCCAGGATCATCATCAACGAACAACAAGCCCGTGGGATGGAACCGACCATCGCCGCGCTGGGCTTCGACGTTGAAGACCCGGTGGCCGCAGCTTCGCGGGCGCTGCAGCTGAAGGCCGTGCCGGTCCCTCGGCAGAGCCAGGCCAACGAAGAGGTGCTGCAGGCTGTGAGGGCACCGGACTCCACTGAAATTTTCCTGTGCCAAGCCACGCCGGACGGAACAGCGGCCTGGACCGACGAGTTCGCAACCACCGGGCCCACTGCTGTCGGCGGGCACTTGATTACCAGGATCGACCATGTGAACCTTGCCCAGCCCTGGCAGCACTTTGACGAGAGCGTCTTGTTCTACGAAAGCACTTTGGCCCTGGCCCCGCGCCCTTCGACCGAAGTTCCCAGCCCTGTCGGCCTGGTCCGCAGCCAGGTGATGGAGACAGAACACGGCGACGTCCGTCTCGCTCTAAACATTGCCCCGCTGGCGATGGAACAATCCGGACCCTCTGAGGCCTCCGCCTACCCACAACACATCGCGCTGGCTTGCGCGGATGTTGTCACGTTGGCCCGAAACGCGGTAGCCGCCGGGCTGGAGTTCCTGAAAATCCCGGCGAACTATTACGCAGATCTTCAGGCGCGCTTCCGTCTGGCCCCGGCGTTGCTTGCCACGCTGCAGGAGCTGAACCTTCTCTACGACCGCGACGAACACGGGGAGTTCATCCACTTCTACACGGCTACCGTGGGCCGGGTCTTCTTCGAGGTGGTCGAGCGCCGCAACAGCTACGACGGCTACGGCGCACCAAATGCCCCGGTCCGTCTCTCCGCGCAATACCGACTAAGCAAACACGGTTAGAATCGCTGGCAATGCCCGCATGTTCCGGGCGAGCCCCACCACGCAGACCCGAAGGAAACCGACATAGCCATGCTGCTGCAGGACGACGCCGCACACGATGCTCCGGCCTACTGGGTTAAATCAGTGGAGAAAACGTTCGCCGTGCTGCAGGCGTTTACCTCAGACGAGCCCCGGCTGACCATTACGAAAGTGGCAGCCAAGGCGGACCTCAGCCGGGCTGCAGCTCGCCGTTTCCTCCTCACCCTCACCGACCTTGGCTACCTGCGCAGCGACGGCACGACCTTCGAGCTCACTGCCCGCTCCTTGGACATCGGTGCGTCCTTCCTGGCCAATCTCACCTTGCCGCAAAGCGCAGAGCCGCACCTGAAGCAGCTCGCCGTTGATTTGAACGAGACGGCCTCGCTGTGCATCCTCGACGGCACCGACGTGCTGTACATTTCACGGGTCCTGGCCCCGCGCATGCTCAGCGTCACGGTCAATGTCGGCACCCGGTTTCCCGCGTGGGCCACCTCCATGGGACGCGTACTCATCGCAGGGTTGCCCGCGCCCCAACGGGACAACTTCTATGAACGGATCGAGCTAACCCGCTACACACCGCACACTGTCAGCAGTATCGACCAGCTCCGCGACGAAGTGGAACGTGCGGCTGAACGCGGCTGGTCGCTGGTTTCCGGGGAACTTGACGACGGGCTCCGGGGACTCGCCGTCCCGGTCAGTCGCGGCAACGACCTCATCGCCGCGCTCAATGTCTCGCTGCAAACCCATAGGGGCAGCGAAGCCGAAATCGCCGCCACTGTGCTGCCCAGGTTGCGGGAAGCAGCCGATCACATTGCTGACGACTTCGGCGGCCGCGCGGGTTAAACGGTCAGTCCGCCTCGGTAGTGCTTATTGGGCGGGCAGGAACCTCTGCCAAGCTCTCGCCATCGTGGTTTTAACGTTCAACCCGTACCCTGAATGGTGTGCGTGTTCTAGTGAAACCATTCATTGCAATTATCCTGCTGCTCGCCCTCGCCTTCGCGGGGGTGGCCCCGGCCTCGGCGGTCACCAGGAACGCGCAGGATCCGTTCGTGGCCGAAGTGCTGCGGCTGACCAACCTGTACCGCGCGCAGAACGGCCTCTCGCCCGTGGTCTGGAACCAGAACGTCGGCAATGTCGCCCAGCAGTGGTCCGAGGAGCTGAACACCCGGATCAACAAGAACACGCTGGACATGAACAAAATCCATCGCCCGGGCTACGGCAGCAAGGAAATCCCGCGCGGTTTCGACTGGTACACCGAGAACATCGCCATCAACAACTCCGCCCGCGAGGTCGTGGACTGGTGGATAAACTCCCCCGCGCACCGCGCCGGCCTGCTCAGCCCCAACGCCACGGACATCGGCGTGGGGTATATGAAGACCACGCACAAGGACTGGTACGGGATGTACGTGGCGGTGGCGAACATGGCCGGCTACGAAACCACCCGGGCAACGCTGCCCCCGCATCCGGGCATGGTCCGCGCCAGCTTCCAGCACGGCGACGTCGCGGCCATCGACTCCGCGGGGAACCTCTACGCCTACGACTCGGCCAAGGGCCACGACCTTTACAAGCGCCGGCTCGTGGCGAGCGGGTTTAAGGGAGTGTCACAGGTGCAGGTGGCCGACTGGAACGCCGACGGCGTGCTCGATGTGGTGGTGCGTTGGAAGTCCGGCAAACTGACGGCGCACTTCGGCAAGCCGGACGGCGGACTGGAAAATGCCGCCACCATCGGATCCAGCGGGTGGGGAAACTACGACGTCACCGTCACCGCGTGGAAACAGGCCGATCCGTACCCCGCGCTGCTGGCCCGCAACACCGACACCGGCCGGCTCTACTACTATCCGAACCCGGCCGGGCTCAAGCACGGCAGCCGCACGCTGCTGGGCACCGGTTGGAAGTCCCTGCCGATCTTCACGGCCGACATCGACGGTGACGCCAAGATGGACGTGGTCGCCAAGACACCCCAGGGCCAGCTCAAGCTGTACCGGTCCAACGGCGCCGGTAAGTTCGTTTCCGAGACCAGGCGGATCATCGGCTCCTCCGGCTGGAACGCGATGACGCATCTGTCCCTGATCCGGGACCATCTGGGCGACGGAAAGCAAGGCGTGCTGGCCCGCGACTCCCGCGGCAATCTGTACCACTACCCGGTGCTGATCAACAAGCTTGGCTCGCGGGCCGTCATCGGCGTCGGCGGCTGGCAGACCCTGATCATCGGCAGCTGACGGGAGGGCGCCGGGGCGGCCCGAGGGCCGGCGGCGTCCAGCCGTGTTCCTGACCCGGCGAGCGCCGGGGCGGCCCTGCTACGCGTCCCCGCCCAGGGGCTGCTCCCCTTCCGGCTCGACGCCGTCCTTGTCCGCCGGCAGCTTGTCTTCGAGGTCCCGGTCGATCTCCGATCCGGGTTCGATGACGATGCCGTCTTCGTTCTGCGGGATGTCCGGATCCAGTTCCGGTCGGTCTTCGCTCACAACATTGCTCCCTTCACCGACGCTTACCTCCCTGCAGGCCCTCAGCCGTGGGCGTGCTTGCTCTCGTCCGGCGCGTGCACATGGGTGCCGCCGACGAGTTCCACCAGGCCTTCCACCGCCGAAGACAAGGACAGATCCGGAGTCCGGGCGATGAAAGGCACCAGCAGCCTGTTCTCCTTCTCGATGTGCAGCGCGAACACGCTGCACATCGACGCGGCAACCGTGGCCGCCTCAATTCCTTCGGCGCCCCGCAGCTCGTCCAGCAGCGAGGCCAGCGCCGTGTGGTCGGCCAGCAGCGACTCCACCAGGAGCCGGGCTTCCCCGGTCGAACCGGCCGGCCCGTACAGTTGGGCTTCTTCCAACTCTGCGTGCGGCAGCATTTCCCGTTCGCCCCACTCCAGCAGGATGCCGTGCGCGTTGTAAACGGTGTCTTCGTCACCGGTGTCGAAGGCCCGGGTAAGTTCCGCCGTCGTCGCCTGCAGCCGGGCCAGCATCTCCCTGTGGTGGCGAACGACGGCGGCCGCGGCCGCGTTCTCTGCCTCGACATTGCTGTCGGTCACCGCATGCTCCTCCGGTCGAGGTGTGGCCGCCTGCAGGCGGACCGGGTCTGTCCATTGTCGATGCGGGCAGGCGGGCTGTCGAGGGTCCGGCCGCCCCACCTACCCGGCGCCCGAGGGCTGACAATTATCTCGGGCTCCGTGGGGAAAGTGCAGAGGATCTTGCCGGTCGTGGTATCGCTCCGCCCGCGGCTCTGGCGGCGTGCGGCACGTCGTGCTAGTACGGGAGTGGCCTGATGTTCGCCAGGCCGGGTCAATCCGGACCTCAGGAAGAATGCCGGTTCCGGCCGGCTGACTGGAAGGAAAAACCGTCATGCCCAACTATCGGATCGGATATTTTGTCGGGAGCCTGGCCAGCGGGTCCATCAACCGCACCCTCTCGAAGGCGCTGATCAAGCTGGCCCCGGAGGGTTTGGAGTTCAATGAGATCCCCATCCGGGACCTCCCCCTCTATAACTCGGATTACGACGCCGATTATCCCGCCGAGGGCCGGGCACTGAAGGAAGCGGTGGAGGCCTCCGACGGCATCCTTTTCATCTCCCCCGAATACAACCGGTCCATTCCCGGCGCCTTGAAGAACGCCATCGACTGGGGGTCCCGCCCGTGGGGGACCAACTCCTTCGCCCGCAAGCCGACCGGCATCATCGGCGCTTCCCCGGGAGGCATCGGCACCGCCGTCATGCAGTCGAGCATGCGCAGCGTTCTCAGCTTCCTGGACGCCCCGCAACTCAACGCACCCGAGGCCTACATCAGCTTCAGTCCGGACATCTACGGTGACGACGGCGAGGTCAGGGACGAGTCCACGCAGGCCTTCCTGCGCCACTACATGGAGGAGTACTCCGCCTTCGTCCAGCGTGTCCTTGACGCGAACGCCGCCGGACACATTGGGGACGAGGATCCCGAATCCCGCAAGTGACACCACAACGACGCAAAGTCATCGACTCATGTCATTGATGGGCAGGGTCCCCCAAGGCGCAGGGTGACACGGCGGAGCAGGCTGTCCCGGACCTGTCGACGCCGGCAGAGCCTGCCGGTGGGATGGGCCTGTCGAGGGTGAACCGCGGCCCAAGCTCTCCCGCCCTCCGCCGAAGGGGACGCCGGCACCCCTCGGGAGGCTACCGATTGGTGATGGCAGCCGCCGTGGCGAAGTAGTCGGCGTCGACCATGACGGCGTAGCGCTCGGCTTCGAGGGACTTGACCGACTTGAAGTCTCGGCGTCCGCCGGTGCCCCAATGCCCGATAAAACCGAAAGCGGCCCCCCATACGGCTGCGATAACGACGCTGCCCAGCAGCACGCTCAGCCAGACAATGCCGGGGACGAAGATGCCGAACAGAAGTCCGATGAGCAGGCCGAACCAGGCGCCGCCCGCAGCTCCGGCCAGCGCGGCTTTACCCTTGGTCATCCGGCCCGTGATCTGCTCCACGCTGCTGATGCCGAGGCCGACAATGCGCACATGCTCCACCGGGAACTTCTCATCCGAGAGGCGGTCCACCAGGCGCTGTGCCTGCAGGTAATCCTTGAACTCGGCAAGCACGGCCGAGGTTCCCGGAGCCGCCGGAACGGAAACAGTCGACTGATGCTGGAATGGTTCGCTGGTCATGTTTCTACCTCCAGTGGTGTTGCTTCTGTGGACACCACAAGTCTAACAAATTTAGTTAGGTTAGCCGAACCGAACCTTTCCCGCTAGGCTTCTCCCATGACCGATACAGCGACACAAGCGGGCGACGGCGGCAGGCCGACATCAGGAGTCCAGGTCCGTCACGGCTTCGCCCTGATGCTCCAGTGGGCGAGCAGGAAAAAAATCCGACACTTCGTCTTTGGTCCGGCAGCCGCTGACCTATCACCAACTGATACGGCGCTGCTGGAATACCTGACCGGGAACGGCCCGATGCGCCTTTCGGACTTGGCCGCACAGTGGGGGGTGAATAAATCGACCATGAACCCACAGGTCCGCCGGCTTGAAGGCAGAGGACTGATCGAACGCCAGCCTGACCCCGCGGATCGCCGCGCCACCCTTCTTGGCACATCAGCCAGCGGAATCGAACTGCAAAGGCAAATCGGCGAGGCCGGCGCGGCCGCCTTCGACGAAATACTCTCCACGTGGTCTCCCGAAGACCGGGAAATGCTCGGCGCAATGCTGGTCCGCTTTGCCAAAGAGCTCTCCGCAGCCACGCCCCGGCTTTTCCAGTACGGCTCGGCCGGGGCTTCCTTGCCCGAGTCCACCCGGGAATGACCCGGAACGCACCTCCGCTGGGAGCACCTGTCGCAACTCATCGCAGCCGCTAAGCCGAGCCCTGTGTGGCATCCCGGACCCGCCCAGCGCGACTGTGCATTGCCCGGTGCGGGGCGGGCGGGCATGATGCTGAGATGAGGCTGGCGGGAGGATCGGCAGGCTCTTCTCTCGAACACTGGCTGTTGTCGGGGGCTGAGCGGGGCAACGACGCTACACAGCTGCTCCCCTGGACGGCCGGCAACGAGGTGCGCGTGCTGCTGCACGGCCGGGAGTATTTCCCGCTCCTGGCCGCTGAGCTGGATGCCACGGGGCCGGGGGACCTGGTTTTGATTGCCGGGTGGCGCATGGACGCCGAAGAGCTGCTCACGGGCGGCCTGACCGTGGCGGATGCGCTGAGCCGCAGCGCGCGGCGCGGGGCACAGGTCAAGGGGCTGCTGTGGCGATCCCACCCCTCCTGGATAGTGGGCACGTTGGGACAGAACCGGGAGCTGGCCGCCGACGTCAACGCATCGGGCGCCGAGATGCTGCTCGACCACCGCGTTCGCCGGTTCGGCAGCCACCACCAGAAGTTCGTGGTCATCCGGCGCGCGGCCCATCCCGGCACGGACGTCGCCTTCGTGGGCGGGATGGATTTGGCCCGTTCCCGCGGCGACGACGAGGCCCATCAGGGGGACCCGCAGCCCCGCAGCTTCGCCGCCGCCTACGGGCCGACCCCAGCGTGGCACGACGTGCAGCTGCTGCTGCGAGGGCCGGTCGTTCTTGAAGTGGAAAAGGTGTTTCGCGAACGCTGGAACGATCCCGCACCGATGACACGCCTGCCCTGGCACCGGCTGCCGGACGTGATCCGCGGCCTCCGGCAGAAGGCCTCCCCCTTGCCGCCGGCGCGGCCGGCCCCGCCT
>NZ_JBNHGL010000115.1:0-9205 GCF_059091245.1 Arthrobacter sp. Y3225116 | reverse complement strand
CGGGGAGCCTGAACGAATACCGGGCCGAGATCCTGGCCCAGGAAACCGGCTGCCTGTCCCCGGAGCACCGCGCCCGCGTGGACCGGGAACTGGCCGGCAACCGGGAACGGTTGCATGGGCTCGGGAACCGGGCGCTCCGGGCCGAAGCCAAGCGCCTGGCCTACCGGCTCGATCCCCGCTCGGTGGTGGAGCGGGCGGCGAAGGCCGAAGCGGACCGGCATGTGTCCTCCCGGCCCGAGCCCGACACCATGGTCTCGGTCCGGACCCTGCTGCCGGTCGTCCAGGGGGTGGCGGTGATGGCCGCCCTGCACCGGGAAGCGGACCGGCTGCGCACCATGGGCGACCCCCGGTCGCGGGGCCAGTTGATGGCCGATACCGTGTTCGAACGCGTCACCGGGCGCAGCACCGCCGACCCCGCCCGCCTGGAAATCCAGTTGGTGATGACCGACCGCACCCTGCTCCACGGCCAGAACGAACCGGCCTGGCTGACCGGGCACGGCATCGTCCCGGCCCGCTACGCCCACAACCTCACCCGCCCGCCACAAGAACCGCCGGCACCGGCACAACCACCGGCAACCACCACCGACGGCAGCCCGCCCGGCCGGAACGCTGCCGGCCCCGGCCGCCAGGACTGCAGGCTGCCGGCAGCAGGACGAATCGACGGCAGCCCGCCGGGCGGGATAGGGCGGAAGGCGCCGCCGGCCGGGACCGAGCCGGGGTGGAAGACCGCCCGCGAGCAGGCCCAACGCAACAAGGTGTTGCAACAGGCCACCGTGGAAGACATCTGGGTCCGCCGCCTCTACACCGCGCCGGGGACCGGGCAGCTGTTGGGCATGGACTCGGCCGCACGGAAGTTCCCCGACGGGATGCGCCGGATGATCCAGGCCCGCGACGCGGTCTGCGCCAGGCCCTGGTGCGACGCCCCGATCCGGCACATCGACCACATCGTGCCCTGGTCACACGGCGGCAAAACCACCATGGCCAACGGCCAGGGCTTGTGCGAACAATGCAACCAGTCAAAGGAAGCCGAAGGCTGGTCCAGCCGCCCTCTTGAGGGAACGCACCACGCGGTGGAGACCACCACACCCACCGGACACACCTACACCTCCACCCCGCCACCACTACCAGGCACGCCGCCAACCGGGGCGTCAGGGTCCGGTCACGCCAGAACCGGGACGGTGCCGGCAGGTACACCGACGTCGGCACAAGGGACGGCTCACCCATCCTCGGCGGCGAGCGCCGAAATCATCCACCGCGCTTTGGCCGCTGCCCCGGCTAACAGCGATGACGACGCCGGCGACGGCGCCCGGCTGGGTGCGTGCGCTGCCGGCGGTTGGGCAGTAGTGAGGATCCCGAGGGACAAGCTCGCCCCGTCGGCCGCCTAAATAACCAGGTCAAGCTGTGGCACTGCTAGCGCAAGGGGAGTGGCGCTGACAAACGCTAGCGGGGAGTGGCACTAACCAGCACGAGGGGCAGTGGCACTCATCAAGGCAGGTCCGTGGCACTAATCAGGGCAGTGGGAGTAACGCGAGCGCAAAGGGGAGTGCCACTAACCAGCGCACGGGGGAGCCGCGCTTAGGCTCGCGGGGCCAAGCCTCGAAGGGTGCCTACGCGTTGTCGCGAATGAGATTGGTGATCCGCGCCGTGGAGAGGCGCCGCCCGGCGTCATCGGTCATCACGACTTCGTGCACGGTCAGCGAACGCCCCAGTTGGATCGCCGTCGCGGTGCCGGTGACCAGTCCCGAGGAGACGGAGCGGTGATGACTGGCGCCGACTTCGATGCCGACGGCGTGGCGGCCGGCGCCCGCGTGCAGAGTCGCCGCGAAGGACCCCAGCGTTTCAGCCAGCACCACGTGCGCGCCGCCATGCAGGATGCCCGCCACCTGGGTATTTCCTTCCACCGGCATGGTTGCCACCATGCGCTGCGGCGTCATCTCGCTAAAAACGATGCCCATCTTCACCACGAGCGATCCCACCCCGGTGTGTATCAGCAACCGGTGCAAGTGTTCCGGGACACCGGCGTCGACCAGTTCGGCGATCGTGGCCGTCGCCGAGGCCGGAAGCGCGCCCTGCGAGTGTCCCGCAGCACTGTCGCCGGGTGTGAATTTGTCGCTCATGGGAACTAGGCTGGCAGGTGTGAGTGAAACTAACAAACCGGAAGCAGCCACCGCGACAGTAGAGGCGGAGGTAGCCCCCGTTTCCGGCCCGGAGAGCGACGCATCGGGGCCTAAGCGCCTGCTGCTGATCGATGGCCACTCGATGGCGTTCCGCGCGTTCTACGCCCTGCCGGTGGAAAACTTCTCCACGGATACCGGCCAGCACACGAATGCCGTCTACGGTTTCACCTCCATGCTGATCAAGATGATCGAGCAGCGCGAACCGACCCACATCGCCGTGGCGTTCGACCTGGACACTCCCACCTTCCGCACCGAGGAGTATTCCGAGTACAAGGGCGGCCGTAACAAGACGCCCGAGGAATTCCACGGCCAGGTGGACCTGATCGTCAAGGTGATGGAGGCGATGCAGATCCCCACCGTCACCCTGGACGGATACGAGGCCGACGACGTCATCGCCACCCTGAGTGAGCGGGCGGAGAAGTCCGGCTGGGAGGTTCTGGTGGTGTCGGGGGACCGGGACGCGTTCCAGCTCATCACGGACAAAGTCACCGTGCTGTACCCGAAGAAGGGCATCAGCGACATCCCGCCGATGGACGCCGACGCGGTGGAAGCGAAGTACTTCGTCCGGCCGGAGCGGTACGCCGATCTCGCGGCCCTCGTCGGTGAGACCGCCGACAACCTTCCCGGCGTTCCCGGCGTGGGCCCCAAGACCGCTGCCAAGTGGATCAATCTCTACGGCGGCGTGGAGGGCATCCTGGAGAACCTGGATTCGATCGGCGGCAAGGTAGGCGAGGCGCTTCGGGCCAATGTTGATTCCGTCAAGCGCAACCGCCGGCTGAACCACCTGCTCCGGGACCTGGACCTGCCCGTGAAACTGGAGCACATGGTGCTGCAGCACCCCGACCGGGCCGCCATCGAGGAACTCTTCGATGCACTCCAGTTCAACACCCTGCGCAAGCGGCTTTTCGACCTTTTCGGCGAGGAGGACGCCGTCCGCGAGACGGAGGTCAATGCCCCCGCCCACACGGTGGTCACCGATGCGGCCGCTCTGAAGGAATGGCTGGAGGAGACCAACCAGCACAACGTTGCCCTGCAGTTGGTGGCCGAAACCGCGGAAGGCGGGGACGACGCCGTCGGGCTGGCCCTGGTGGCCCACGCCCAGGCCGCCTACGTGCCGCTGACTGCGCTGGACGCCGACGCCGAGCAACTGCTGGCACACTGGCTGTCCGACCTTGACGCACCGAAGGTCGTCCACGACTTCAAGTACGCGTACAAGGTCCTCTCGCGGCGCGGGTTCGAGCTGTTGGGCGTCGTCGACGACACAGCGATTTCGGCGTATCTCATCCAGCCGGACCGGCGCAGCTACGAACTGGCGGACCTGGCCCAGTACCACTTGAAGATGTCCGTGGCGGCCCCCGAAACCGCAGCCAACGGGCAGTTGGAGCTCGGCCTGTCCGAGGATGACAAGGCCGGACCGGCCGTCGTGCAGGCATTCGGCGCACTGCAGCTGAGCGAACACTTCGCCGGACAACTGGTGGATCGCGGCGCCAACCAGCTGCTGGGCGGGCTCGACCTGCCCCTGTCGCTGGTACTGGCGCGGATGGAACTGGACGGCATCGCCGTGGACGCCGGCGCGCTGGACCGGCTGGTGGACGACTTCACCGTGACCATCGACGCTGCCAGCTCGGCGGCCTTCGGCATCATCGGCAAGGAAATCAACCTGGGCTCGCCCAAGCAGCTGCAGACGGTGCTGTTCGAGGAGCTGGGGCTGCCGAAGACCAAGAAGATCAAGACCGGCTATTCGACCGACGCCGATGCGCTCAACGACCTGTTCGCCAAGACGGGCAACGAATTCCTGGTCCAGCTGCTGGCCTATCGTGACGCCTCGAAGCTGCGGCAAACGGTGGAAGGCCTCCGCAAGACCGTGGCGGATGATGGGCGGATCCACACCACCTACGCGCAGACTGTGGCCGCCACCGGCAGGCTGTCCTCCATCAACCCGAACCTGCAGAACATCCCGGTCCGGTCGGAGGCCGGCCGGCGCATCCGCGAGGCGTTCGTCGTCGGCGAGGGCTACGAGTTGCTGTTGACAGCCGACTACTCGCAGATCGAAATGCGGATCATGGCCCACCTGTCCGGAGACGAGGGCCTGATCGAGGCGTTCCGCTCGGGCGAGGACCTGCACCGGTTCGTCGGTTCGCACATCTTCGGCGTCGCCCCGGAGGATGTCACCAGCGAGATGCGCGCCAAGGTCAAGGCCATGTCCTACGGCCTGGTGTACGGGCTGAGTTCCTTCGGGCTGTCCAAGCAGCTGAACATCTCCGTGGACGAGGCGCGGACGCTGATGAAGGAATACTTCTCCCGGTTCGGCGCTGTCCGCGACTACCTGCGCGGAGTGGTGGACAAGGCCAGGGTGGACGGGTTTACCTCGACCATCGAAGGCCGCCGCCGCTACCTGCCGGACCTGGCCAGCGACAACCGCCAGCTGCGCGAGATGTCGGAGCGGGCCGCCCTGAACGCGCCCATCCAGGGATCGGCGGCGGACATCATCAAGAAGGCCATGCTCGGCGTCTCGGAGGAGCTGCGCCACCAGGGGCTGAAGTCCCGGATGCTGCTGCAGGTCCACGACGAACTCGTGCTCGAAGTAGCGGCGGGGGAGCGGGAACAGGTGGAGAAGTTGGTGCGTGCCCAGATGGGCGGCGCCGCGGAACTGACTGTGCCGTTGGACGTGTCCGTGGGCGTCGGCGCCAACTGGCAGGAAGCCGGACACTAGACACGTCCCGCCTCCGGCGTCGCCGGCACGCGGAGGCGGCGACGCTTCTGTGCGATGGCGGCGGCTCCCTCTGGCGGACCGGGGGAGGTGCCGCTAGGCTCGAAGATCGTGACCACGCACACCCAGGAAACCCGCCAAGACATCCGCATTGACCGGTTTGCCGCCGGGCTCGACGGCGACCGGCCGGACGCCAGGACCCTCGGCTGGTTCGAAGCGGTCAGGTTCGGGTTCCACGACGGCAAGCCCGATGCCTCCGACATCGCCGCCTACGCCCGGGTCTACGGCACGGACCAGCGGATCCTTTGGGGCGCCTACGACGACACGCAGCGGCCGGGCGTGTGGGACCCCGAAGTGCCTGTCGCTACCTACGCCACCATGGTCAACACCCTCAACGTGGGCGGCGGGCGGCTGCTGGACACCCACCTGATCACCGCGGTGACGGTCCGGGCGACGCATCGGCGCCGCGGCCTGCTGCGGCGGATGATCACCGACGACCTGAAGCAGGCGGCCGGCCGGGGACTCGCGATGGCGGCGCTCACCGCTTCCGAGGCCACCATCTACGGACGCTTCGGGTTTGGCGCGGCGACGTTCATCCGCGAAGTGGAAATCGATGCCCGCGAACGGTTCGGGCTGCGCGCCGCCGCGACGGGGACGATGGAGTTGGCCGACCCGGCTTCGCTCCAGGACCTGGCGCCGGAAATATTCAGCGGGTTCCACACCCGGACCCTTGGCTCCGTCGGACGCCAGGCCAGTTACGCCTTCCGGGTCTCGGGCCGCTGGAGCGAGGACAAGGCGTCGGAAGACAAGTCGCTGCGGGCGGCCGTCCATTACGACGGCGACGGCCGGCCGGACGCCTATGTCAGCTACCGCTTTGCCGGCTGGGACAGCAAGCCCTACACCGTGAAGGTGGCTGACCTGGTTGCCGCCGGGCAGGATGCGTACCTGGAGTTGTGGCGCTACCTCGGGTCGCTGGACCTGGTGGAACGGATCAAGTTCCCGCTCGGGCCGGTGGAGGATCCGCTGGCGTGGGGCCTGGCCGACAGCCGCGGCTACGAGGTGGCGGCGGTCGAAGATGTGTTGTGGCTGCGCGTGCTGGACCCGGTAGCGGCCCTCCAAGCCAGGCCGTACCTGCACGACGGCTCGTGCACCCTGCGGATCACCGATCCGCTGACCATCTGCGGCGGCGCTTACCGGCTGACCGTCACGGACGGCCGGGGAGTGGTTGACGTGCTGCCGGAGGACGCGGACGTCGACGCCACAGTGCCCGTGGATTCCCTCGGTTCGCTGTATCTGGGCGGAGTCCAGGCGCGGACGCTGGCTGCGGGCGGCCACTTCTCCGGTACGTCAGCGGAGGCGGTGTCCCGGATGGACCGACTGTTCGCCACGGACACCGCTCCGTATTGCATCACGCATTTCTGACCCTTCCGGGAAGGGGGCCGCGGGCACAGTTTCGGCGTGCACCTGCGCCTCGACGGGGCGCGTCGCTTTGCCGGGATTGGCGCGACCAGTTAGACTTATTGGGCGCGTAATGCGTATGGAGAGCCCTTCGCCGAAGGCAGGCTCCATGAGCTTCACCAAAACACATCAGTCCGTTTCCGTAAACGGCAATGCATCCCGTGTGCTGCAGCTGGCCAATGCTGCTGCGCGCCGGGACGCAGGGCAGCAGCGGAACTCAGAAAACTATCCACATCGGAGCCCCTACTACATGACCATCACCTCCACCGAGAAGCCCGGTACCCCGCAGGTCGCCATCAACGACATCGGTACCGCTGAAGACTTCCTCGCAGCCGTCGACGCGACCATCAAGTACTTCAATGATGGCGATCTGGTCGAAGGCACTGTCGTCAAGGTTGACCGCGACGAAGTCCTGCTCGACATCGGTTACAAGACCGAAGGTGTCATCCCCTCCCGCGAGCTTTCCATCAAGCACGACGTCGACCCGGGCGAAGTTGTCTCCGTCGGTGACGAGGTCGAAGCCTTGGTGCTGACCAAGGAAGACAAGGAAGGCCGCCTGATCCTGTCCAAGAAGCGTGCTCAGTACGAGCGCGCCTGGGGCGACATCGAGAAGGTCAAGGAAGAGGACGGCGTTGTTACCGGCACCGTCATCGAGGTTGTTAAGGGTGGCCTGATCCTCGACATCGGCCTGCGCGGCTTCCTGCCCGCTTCCCTCGTCGAGATGCGCCGCGTGCGCGACCTGGCTCCGTACATCGGCCAGCAGATCGAAGCGAAGATCATCGAGCTGGACAAGAACCGCAACAACGTTGTGCTGTCCCGCCGTGCATGGCTCGAGCAGACCCAGTCTGAGGTCCGCTCCACCTTCCTCAACAAGCTGGAGAAGGGCCAGGTCCGTCCGGGCGTCGTCTCCTCCATCGTCAACTTCGGTGCCTTCGTGGACCTGGGCGGCGTCGACGGCCTGGTGCACGTCTCCGAGCTGTCCTGGAAGCACATCGACCACCCGTCCGAGGTCGTCGAGGTTGGCCAGGAAGTCACCGTCGAGGTGCTCGAGGTGGACCTGGACCGCGAGCGCGTGTCCCTGTCCCTGAAGGCCACCCAGGAAGACCCGTGGCAGACCTTCGCCCGCACCCATGCCCTGGGCCAGATCGTCCCGGGCAAGGTCACCAAGCTGGTTCCGTTCGGTGCGTTCGTCCGCGTCGAAGACGGCATCGAGGGCCTGGTCCACATCTCCGAGCTGGCCGTGCGCCACGTGGAGCTGGCCGAGCAGGTTGTCTCCGTCAACGACGAGGTGTTCGTCAAGGTCATTGACATCGACCTGGAACGCCGCCGCATCTCGCTGTCTCTGAAGCAGGCCAACGAGGGCGTCGACCCGGAGGGCTCCGAGTTCGACCCGGCCCTCTACGGCATGGCTGCCGAGTACGACGAGCAGGGCAACTACAAGTACCCGGAGGGCTTCGACCCGGAGACCAACGAGTGGCTCGAAGGCTACGAGGCGCAGCGCGCCGCGTGGGAGCAGCAGTACGCCGACGCCCAGGCGCGCTGGGAAGCCCACAAGAAGCAGGTTGCTGCCTCCATGGCAGAGGAAGCCGAGGCTCCGAGCGAGTCCGAGGCCGCTCCGACCAGCTACTCCTCCGACGCCCCGGCGGCTCCGGCCTCCAGCGGCGGCACCCTGGCTTCCGACGAAGCCCTGGCTGCACTGCGTGAGAAGCTGACCGGCCAGTAACAACGGCCCTCGGCGCCGGGGCAACCCGGCATCGCTGATTGAGGAACCCCCGCGCCCCAGGGTGCGGGGGTTCCTGCTGTCTCCGGCGCCTTTCCCGGAGCGCCGGCAGGGCCGTCGCTGCGCGGCCGGCGTCCGTTCGGGGGCCGCTGCGGTCCTTGCCCGGTGCAGGCGTGGGATTTAGGGTGAGGAACGTACGGACACCCACGCAGGCCGTTGGCCGGAATGGAGAGAACATGGCAGAAAAAGTCGACATTCACGCCTTGCAGCAATCCACAGTGTGGGACAGCGAACAGCAGAAACTGGGCGTGGTGGGGCAGGTCCACCAGGATCCGGTGACCGGAACCATCACCTGGCTCACCGTTGGCCTGGGCCTGGCCGACAGCCGCGAGAAGTTCGTGCCGGTCGCCGGAGCCCGCATCGAATCACGCGACGTGTACGTCGCCTACAGCCATGACACCATCAAGGACTCGCCCTCGCCGGAGGCGTCTGACAGCCTCACCCCGGAGGAAGAGGCCGAGTTGCGCAGGTACTACGGCACCTAGAGCCGCCCAGGCCCGGGGCACGGCAGTAGTCGCCGGGCACGCGAGAGCCGCCCCTCAGCGCCGGGTGCTGACGGTGACCGTGAACTTGGAGTTCCTCGCCACCTGCCGGGTAGGCCCCACCAGCCGGTTCAGCGCCGGCTTGTAGGCCAGGTGGCTGTTCCAGACAGTCCAGAGTTCCCCGGCCGGCTCCAGCACCCGCCCGGCGTCGGCGAAGAGCTTCAACGCGATGCCCGCGTGCACGGCGTTGCCGATATGGAACGGCGGGTTGAGCACCACCAGCTGCTCGGAGGCCGCCGGCAGGGAGGACAGCGCATCGTCCCGGTGGACCTGCACGCGGCCCGCCACGGCGTTGGCTGCCGCCGTGGCGCGTGCCGACGCGACGGCGGAGGCCGACTGGTCGGTCGCCAGGACCCGCATGCCGGGGCGTGACAGGGCCAGATAGGCGGCGATGGATCCGTTGCCGCAACCGAGATCGACGGCGCGGTCCGCCGGCCGGGCGCCCGCTAGCAAGGGCAGCAGGAACCGGGTCCCGGGGTCCAGCTTGGGCCCGCCGAAGGTGCCGCCGAAGGCGAGCAGCCGCAGCGGAACCGGCAGC
>NZ_JBNHGL010000114.1:0-9220 GCF_059091245.1 Arthrobacter sp. Y3225116 | reverse complement strand
CGGCACAGAATGCCCTGTGTGTCACGCTGCTGGCAGCTCCACGGTGAACACGGTCCGGCCGGGTTCGGATTCCACGGTGGCATCTCCTCCGTGGGCGCGGGCCACCGAGCGGACGATCGACAATCCCAGTCCCGTGGAACCCTCACGCGTGGTCCGGGCGGTGTCCCCGCGCACGAAGCGGTCGAACAGCCCGGACCGCAGTTGCTGGCCAATCCCCGGACCGTCGTCCTGCACGGCGAGACGCACGGTCCCGACGCCGGCCTGAACCTCCTCCTGCAGGCGCACCAGCACGGTGGTGCCGACTGGGGTGTGCTTGCGGGCGTTGGAGAGCAGGTTGGCCACCAACTGGGCCAGTTGCCGCCGGTCGCCGAGCACCGTCACGGGCTGATCGGGCACGTCCATCATCCAGTGATGGCCGGGACCGGCTGCGGTGGCGTCGGTGACGGCGTCCACCACGACCTCGCCCAGGTCCACCTCGCCGAGCGGCACGTCCCGTCCGGCGTCAAGACGGGCCAGCAGCAGCAGGTCCTCCACCAGGGAGCCCATCCGCTCGGCCTGGTTGAGCACTCGGGCCACCGATTCCCGGCCGCGGTCGGTCAGAGGCTCGGTCAGCCGGATCATCTCGGCGTACCCGCGGACGGCGGACAGCGGGGTGCGCAGCTCGTGGGAGGCGTCCGCCACGAAAGTGCGGAGGCGTTGCTCGGATTGGTTGCGCTGCTCGAACGCGCCGTCCACGGAGTCGATCAGCCGGTTCAGGGCCTGGCCCACGTCCCCGACCTCGTCGCCGGGGCGGGCCAGATCCACTGGTACCCGGTAGGGCATCAGGGAGACCTCACCGGATCCCATGGGCACCGCGGCCACTTGGGCCGCCGCGTGGGAGACCTTTCTGAGGGGCCACAACGAGCGGCGGATCCACCACCAGCTCAGCAGCCCAGCCAGCACCAGGGCAGCCAGCGAGCCCAGGAGCTGCACCTGCGCCAGGTCGGCCTTCGTCCTGTCCACCGCCGCGGTGGGCAGTCCCACGACCGCCACGCCGTCCTCATCGTCGACGACCTCCGCGTGCACGAGGAACTGGCCCTCGTCCAGGTCCATGGATCGGCTCAGCCGGACATCGTCCATGGCCGCCGCCTCCTCCTCCGGCAGTTCAGCCAGTTCGGCGTCCTGCGCTTCCTGGGCCCGCAATGTCTCCTCGGCCAGTGCGCCCAGCCTCTCCACATCGGGCGCGGAGAGCTCCACCGTCTGCCATTCCTCATCCAACCGCGACGCCTGGACGACCTCGCCGCCGGTCATGAGTAGCACCAGCATCCCCGCCTGCTGGCCCGGGGCGTCCAGCGGATCGTGGGTGAAGTCCGGCGCGTTCTGCCTGCCGCGCCACAGGTAGGACCAGGAACGATCCCAGGCCTGCTGCACGTTCTCCTCCAACTGGGCGTCCACCGTGCGCCCGGCCAGGGCCAGGGAGGTCAGGGTGAAGGCGCTCAGCACCACGGCCAGCAGCACCACGACGCCCACTGCCGTCCTCACGGCCAGGCTCATCCGCAGCCGGTGCCGGGCGGCCACACCGTCCCGGCCGGAGCCGTCGGCCGAGACGGGCCCCCGGCCCGGGGCCGGGGGAATCGGCGGAAAGGTCGACGGCGGGGAGGAACCGGGAGGCGGGCCGGAGGACGAGTTCACTGTCCCCGCCTCAGGGCGCCGGCCGCAGGACGTATCCGGCGCCGCGGACTGTGTGGATCATCGGTGCCCGCCCGGCATCGACCTTCTTTCGTAGATAAGAGATGTACAGTTCGACGATGTTCGCCTGGCCACCGAAGTCGTACTGCCAGACGTGGTCCAGGATCTGCGCCTTGGACAAAACGGCCCGGGGATTCTCCATGAGGTACCGCAGGAGCTTGAACTGGGTGGCCGTGAGATCCACCGGCTCACCCCCGCGCCGGACCTCGTGGGTGCGGACATTGAGCACCAGGTCTCCGACCACCAGTTCGTCCGAATCTTGCGCGGCCACCTTGGAACGCTGGACCAACCGGTGCAGGCGGATCAGCACCTCCTCCAGCGAGAACGGCTTGGTGACGTAGTCGTCCCCGCCGGCGGACAACCCACGGATCCGGTCATCCACCGAGTCCCGAGCGGTCAGGAACAACGCCGGCACGTCCGTGTGGAAGGCGCGGATCCGCTCCAGCACCTGAAGCCCGTCGAGTTCCGGCAGCATCCAATCCAGCACCAGCACGTCCGGGTGGGTGTTGCGCGCGGTCTCGACGGCGGCGCGTCCGGCATGCGCGACGTGCACGTCCCAGCCGCACAGGGCCAGGCCCATTGCGACCAAATCCGCCAGCATCGGCTCGTCGTCCACTACGAGCGCACACAAAGGACTGCCGTCCGGATGGGCAAGCTCGGGCAACACCTCGCGCAGGGCCGCCAGTGACGTGGGTGAACCTAATCTGGTCGATGAGGACACGCAGGACTCCTGAAATAGGGCGGAGTTGACAACACCATAGTTACAGTCCAGACGCCCATCCTGTCAGAAACAACAGCAAAAACTGTGCCCTGGCTGTGCATTCTGCGCCCGGGATAAGGCTCCCCCAGGCGGGACCGCTGTGGCCGCCTCCGCGTGCCGACCGCGGTGCTGGGGAGGGGCGGGCGCGTGATCCGTGGACCACGCCCTGTCGCAGTCGCCGTTACCGGCGTAGGCTTCGGCTGTGCCGGCTCTGTCCGCGGGACGTCCGCCCGGCCGGCAGTCGCCCACAAAGGAGTCCGCCATGACTGTTCTGGTCCAAAACCTTGTGCCCGGCCTGACCCGGGAACAGTACGAAGGCATCGCCGCCGCTCTCAGGGACAAACTCATGGCCGCGCCCGGCTTCAACGCTCATTTCGCTTATGAGAGTGAAGGCGGAATGACCGTCGTGGAGATTTGGGAGGCGGCCGCGCAGCACGACGCCTGGTTTGACAACTATGTCAGGCCAAACCTGCCGGTGGAGTTCACCCCGGAGAAGCACGAACTGGCGAACGTGATGACAGCCTAGCGCTGCTATTTGTTCTCGTAGCGAAAGGTTTTGCGAGTCAGGTTCAGCTCGGTCGTCTGCAACAGACCTCCGCGGTGCCATTGCCTGGTTCTGGATCGGCTCGCATCAGCGAAGTCCGGTCAGCAATTAGCGACCAGGACTAAATCAGCAACCCAGCCTCAGAGTTTTCAGCGCAGTCTTCGTCTTGGAGCGCGCAGCAGGACCGCAATCCTGTCGGTCAGAAGTTATTGCTTCGCAACGTCCATTTCCTTCCGCGCCCGCCGTCCCGCGGTTAGCGTGAGATAAACGTTGCAACTGACTGAAGCACGTTCAGCGAGGAGGCGACGATGGACTACATGCCCATCAATGTAACGCCCCACCCGTTCCTTCTGAACGCCGCTTTGATCGTGGGCGGGATCGGGTTCCTCGTCATTCTGCTCGCTTCAATTCGCAAGTCGAACAAGGTCGTCACCGCCGGTTCCTACATCGTCATTTTCGTGGCGGTGCCTCTGCTGGTGGGGCACGCGATGGTCTCCAGCAATGCCGATGAGGAGAACCGCAAGGCGATGCAGTACAACCTGCTGGAGAAATACGGGGACAGCATGGGGCTCGCCGGAGTCGGCTACGTCGAACCGGATGGTGAAGGGCACGTTCTGGAATTACAGTTCGCGACCAGCAACGTAGATGAATTGCACGATCTCAGCAACATAGACTATCTGTACACGACTTTCCATGAGGAAACGGGCGAGCCGTTCCTTGTCGACACGAGCGCTCCTGACGGCAGGAGCCAAGCAGGTTAGTTGCTGGGGAGCGCGTACGTCCTGCTGGTGGAGAATACGCTCGACCTCGTGGGCCCACCCCCTTCACCTCGTCCTGACCTCCATGCCGGCGGGCGGCGTCAGGACGGAAGCACGGATCATCACCGAGATCGCCCGTCTTGGAATTCGCCTCCGCAGGACATCCGCCCTCCTCTCAAACGTCCCTATTCCTCTCCGCCTTCGCAGCCCTGAAGGACCCATTTTCACGCGCCTACTACGACCGGAAACGCGCCGAGGGCAACCGCCCCAACCAAGCACATCGCTCTCGCCAGACGGCGCTGCGATGTCCTTTTCGCCATGCTCCGCGACATGACCCTCCATGAAACACCGCCGCTCAAGGCAGCCTGACCCTCTTGACGAAGAACATATGGACCCCCTCGCAGAGGGCGGCTCAACGGCGCACAGCCCGCGAAGCCCGTAGCCGTAATCCCCTCAGAACAGCGGCCAGGGCACCGCAGACATCGCACCGCTCGGAGCCGGAAACCGCCCTGTCAAGCGCAACCGGGCGCAGCGCGCGGCGAGCGAAGCGATTTCTTCGGCGCTGAGCAACTCCGCCAGGTTTCGGCCCAGCCCACCGTGCAGTCCCTCGCTGACACGATCTATGCCGTCGCGCTCCTCGGCGGTCAGAGCGTCTCCCAGCCATCCCCACAGCACCGTGCGCAGCTTGTGGTCACGGTGAAAGGTGAGCCCATGGTCCACGCCGTGCCGGTGTCCGCCCGTCATGGCAAGAATGTGGTCGCCTTTGCGGTCGGCGTTGTTGGTGACGATGTCGAACACCGCCATGCGTCTGAGCGCCGGCGAGTCTTCGTGAACGAGGGCGACCATCTGTCCGCTCTCATCACGACCCTTGAGAACGTGTTTCCAGCCCGTCTCCGGCACCTGGTCAGCGGCGACCAGGTTCACGGCGCTTTGGGCGGAGTCTTGCTCCTGCCAGAGCTGCACCATTCCTTCGCCCAGCGGACCATCGCGGAGCCAGGTGTGCGGCACGACGTCCCAGCCGAAGGCCTGCGAGACCAGGTAGGCGGCCACCTCCCGGTGGGCCAGGGTGCCGTGGGGAAAATCCCACAGCGGACTTTCGCCTGCTATCGGCTTATAGACGACCACCACGTCGCCGATGCTGCCCAAAAATGTCGCGTTTGAAGCCGTCGTGATGCGGCCGGTGAGCTCCAGTTCGGCGGTCACGAGGTCCGGCGCTGGCATCAGGCCTCGGGAAGGGGGCAAATGTGCCCGTCGGCGTCTATGGGGTAACCGCAAAGCGGGCACGTCGGACGTCCGGCGGCCACGACCTCGCGGGTGCGCTTGGCGAATGCGCGGGCGGTGCCGACCGGCATTCGCACCAGCAGCATTTCGGCCGCCTCAGCGTCGCCCTCATCAAGCGATTCGTCGTCGTCGGCATCGGTGATGGGGTAGGCCTCGATGACGACCTGGGCCGTCGTCGGGTCCCAGCCTAAGCTCATGGAGCCGGTGCGAAACTGCTCCTGAACGGCCTCGAGCTGGTCATCGTCGACAAGTTCAATGGGAGTACTCGTGGGAACGCTGAAGGGGTTCCCCTCCACGGTGATGAGCTGGTCGAGAATTTCGTCGATCTTCTCCGCGAGCAGGGCCGACTGCTGCTTCTCCAAGGCAATACTCACGATCTGCGTCCCCGAACGCACCTGCAGATAGAACGTCCGCGCGCCCGGAAGGCCAATGGTGCCAACGACGACCCGATCAGGCCAGGCGAACTCGTGAACACGTGTAGGCATCTCATAAGTTTAGGCACACGAGGTTCATGGCGCCTTTTGCCCCGCACCGCCGCCCACCGGCGCCTCGGCAGAGCCGATGCCGTCCGCCAGCCACGAGAGATCACCGGCGTCGGTGTTGGTCGCGTAGACGCTTGGCCGACTAGCGCCGTAGTGAACGATCGATACGGACGCTGGGCCCACGTTGATACGCTGGAACAGGTCAAGGTGCATGCCGAGCGCGTCGGCGAGGATTGACTTGATGATGTCACCGTGACTGACCGCAACCCACACGGCCCCTGGCCCGTACTCGGCCTCAAAGGCTGCATCGTGGCGTCGAATCGCTGCCACCGACCGTGCCTGCATCGCGGCCAGGGATTCACCGCCGGGAAAGACGACGGCGGACGGTTGCGACTGCACAACCGGCCACAAATCCTCGGTCGCGAGATCACTGAGCTTCCGGCCCTGCCACTCGCCGTAATCACACTCGGTGAGAGCCGGATCGACCGGCGCGTACGGCGAGCCGGCCTGGCGATCGAGGATGAACCGGGCGGTCTGCCGACAGCGCTCCAAAGGGCTCGACACCACCCCGACTACGGGCACGGCCGCGAGCCGGTCGCCGGTCAGGGCCGCCTGATCACGCCCGATCTGGTCCAGGCAGACGCCGTCGGCCCGACCGGCCAGCAGCCCAGTGGCATTGGCTGTGGTGCGGCCATGCCGCACAAGAATA
Source organism: Arthrobacter sp. Y3225116 (assembly GCF_059091245.1). Taxonomy (NCBI): domain Bacteria; kingdom Bacillati; phylum Actinomycetota; class Actinomycetes; order Micrococcales; family Micrococcaceae; genus Arthrobacter; species Arthrobacter sp. Y3225116. Next base: position 2,958 of record NZ_JBNHGL010000114.1, on the reverse strand, counting down.
ACTGTCGCCATCCACCCAGCCTAACCACCCGCTCGATGGCGGTGTGAACCGCCCAGGATCGGACGTCGAACAGACAAATACAGCATTCATGGAGGGACAGACCAACCTGAGGTCGGCGTCCACGGCGAACTGTGGACAAAGTCTGACTGGATGTGTACCTATTGAAAGGCCGAGCACCAGACGGCGTGCTTAGCGGATCTTGTCGGTGAGTTCCAGCCCGTTCCCACGGCTTCGGGCACATCCACCATCCACGCGGGATCCTGGAGGCACGTTGAAGCTCTTGCTTACCTCAGGCGGCGTGACGAACCCGAGCATTCACTCTGCGCTCGTGCAGCTTCTCGACAAGCCGGTGTCCCAGTGCCGCGCCCTGATCGTCCCGACAGCGCAGTGGGGTCACCCGATGTGCGGACCGGCATCGGTGCGGAACCTCCTGGCCGCCGAGCACGACTTCCGTCATTTGTCCGGCCTGGGCTGGGCGTCGCTCGGCGTTCTCGAGCTCACTGCGCTGCCCACCATTGGCGCGGATCGGTGGGTCCCGTGGCTTCGGGAAACCGATGTGCTCTTGGTCGACGGCGGCGACGCGACGTACCTGTCCCATTGGATGCGGGAGTCCGGAGTGGCCGGGCTGCTCCCGTCACTTCCCGACACGGTGTGGGTGGGGGTGAGCGCCGGAAGCATGGTGATGACGCCGCGGATCGGGGAAGTCTTCGTCGAGTGGCCGTCCGCTCCGGATGACCGGACTCTGGGGGTGGTAAATTTTTCGATCTTCCCGCACCTGAACGCTTTCCCGAGCAACACCCTGGCCCACGCAGAGCGGTGGGCCGCCGACATAGGTGTCCCTGCCTACGCCATCGACGAACAGACAGCGATCAAGGTCGTCGACGGCTCCGTCGAGGTGGTTTCCGAAGGACAGTGGAAGAGGTTCGTGTGATGGGTGCCCAGCATGTGTGGCGTCGCGTGGCTGTATAGGACGTGGCTGGGCATTGCGAATGGTTTGTTGGGGGAGACCGAGGGGATCCACAGGTTGTTGCAGGGAATCGGCGCCGGGACGTGAAATCATGCGGGCATGACCGATAACACGGATTCGGCCACGCTACGGGAAGCTGTGGCATCGAAGAGGAATCAGTGCCTGTCACTAAAGAGATGCACCGCGGCATGAGGGCGAAGACCTGGACGCTGCCGCTGCTGGTGGCCGTGTTCACAATTGCCGGCTGCGGCCCCGGTGAGGAGGTGGCGGCGCCTGCACCCTGCGGCGGCGTCGCCACCATCGAGGACGGCGGCTTCTGGGAGATTATCGAAAGAACGCGCGCGGCCTCGGACGGAAGCACTCAGAGGCAGGCGACTGAGCTGAAAGAATGCCTGTCGGAGCTTTCCGCCGTGGAAGTCGCCGCGTTCGACGCTGAGTTCGTCCGCCACAACCAGGAGCTGTATTCCTGGGATCTCTGGGGCGCGGCCTTCGTGCTGCTGACACTCTGCGGTGACGACTGCTTCACGGATTTCCGCAGCTGGGTCGTCGCCCAGGGCCCGGATTACTACCAGGCTGTCCGGGATGACCCGTCTGCGCTGGCAGACGGACGCCTGACCAACCAGGAAGAGGTCGCCGAGGCCGAACTTCTCTCCTACGTCGCCTCCGACACCTACACGCACCTCACCGGCAGGAAAATCTGGGACGACTACCCGGACCATCCCGGCGTCTTCGACGTCGACGAACCCGCAGGCAAACGATGGAAGGAGCCCGACGTCGATGCCATGTTCCCGGAGCTGACACCGCTGCCGCTGGAATTACCTGGCTGCGCCGGTCCAGGCCCCTGAGTGAAGCGCTCCCGCGCCTGTGGGTCTCGGATTCGCCGAAGGCGACGGTGCCTTGGACTGTCACTCTTCGGGGAAGGGACGGACGATCATCGGTGGAAAGGCTTGGAGCAGGACAGTACGAAGGTTCTTGCTGTTTTTCCATTGACTGACGTCGAGGTCGGTGCTTCGTCCCCGGGAGTCCATCAGCGCGATGCAGCCGCAGCTCCGGTCTCCGACGAGGGCGACGTCGGCGAGCTTGATTGCCTTGGAGCTGCCTGGCCTATGTTTGACGAGGTGGGTGTCGGTGAGCTGCAGGCGGGTCCTTGTGGTCTTGCTGCGCCATTCCCTGCTCTCCGTGCCTGTAGTGTCGGCTTGCCGGGGTTCCCCGTAGTCGGCCTGCCATATTTCATATGGATCGACCGCCAGTCCGAGATTTCTGGTGACTCTCTTTCGGAGTTTCACGTCGCGGTGGACGGCGACGATGAGGGACTGCAGACTGGCTTTCAACATCGCTGTCAGGTCAGGCGAAGTCATGGTCATCGCCTGGTCGAGCAGCTTCTGCCGGGCAGGGGTGGTTCTCCCGAAGAGGCCGTCGTGGGCCACCTGGTCCAGATAGCTCACCGGGACCGTGTCATCCCAGGCGTTCTCCGCCTCGTACGCCTGGCGGGCGCAGTCGATGGCGGCCTGGCTGAAGCCGGACGCGGCAATAGCGCGGAGGGCCTCGACGCTTTCGTTGAGCGTCTGACCGGTGTTTTCCTCGATGGGGTCCAGCACAAGCTCAAGCTGGAGGGACCCGCCATCGAGCACAGTTGTAATTTTCTCGATGGAGTAGATCAGGCCGCGGTCATGACGCAACCGTATATTCAGCTCATAGGCCAGTGCCTCGGCGAGAAGCCCGGCGTCGCGGTGGGGGACGACTAGCGACAGGGCGACGCCGGCCTTTAGCGATTTGAACAAGGTTGGCGCGGTGATGACCGGGGCCGGCTGGTCTCTGACTACAGGCACGCCGGGTGGAAGCCGGACGTCCAGGGAATCTGGGATGGGTCCGGTGAAAGTCAGCGCGGCGTTGGCCCACGTGAACCATCTCTTGACCCAATCGATGGTCTCATCCATGCTGATCCCGATGGTTCCGGGTGCACCGAACTGGCCAATCCCTGGCCCGCGCGG
>NZ_JBNHGL010000113.1:0-9226 GCF_059091245.1 Arthrobacter sp. Y3225116 | reverse complement strand
GGGGCGCCTGAGCGGCCGGCCGTCCGCACTGACGGGGAGACCGCCGCGGCTAGGGCCGCAGCAGCACCTTGATGGCGCGGCGTTCGTCCATGGCCCGGTAGGCTTCCGCGGCGTCGTCGAGGGGCATGACCGCGTCGAAGACCTTGCCGGGGTTGATCTTCCCGGACAAGACGTCCTCGAGGAGTTCCGGAAGGTATTCGCGGGTGGGCGCGGCGCCGCCGGCGACGGCAATGTTCTTCGAGAACAGCACGCCGATGGGCAGTTCGGCGCCGCCGACGGGGACACCCACGAACCCGACGGATCCGCCGGGCCTGGTGCAGCGCAACGCCTGGTCCATGGACTCCGCCGTGCCAACGCATTCGAGCACCGAGTCGGCCAGCACGCCGCCGAGCAGCGCCTTGACCTTTTCGCCGGCGGCCTTCCCGCGTTCCGCCACCACGTCGGTCGCCCCGAATTCGCGAGCCAGCGCCGCCCGGTCGTCGTAGCGGGACATCGCGATGATCCGTTCGGCGCCCAGCCGCCGGGCGGCCAGCACCCCGCACAGCCCGACGGCGCCGTCACCCACGACGACGACGGTGCGTCCCGGGCCGACCTTGGCGCTGATGGCCGCGTGGTGTCCGGTCCCCATCACGTCGGAGAGCGTGAGCAGGCTCTTGGCCAGATCCTCCCCCGGTTCGGTCACGCCCGGCACCGCAACCAGCGTGGCGTCGGCGTGGGGCACCCGCACGGCTTCGCCCTGCCCGCCGTCGACCGGCAGGCCGTGCTCGTCCCGGCCTCCCCAACTGGCCCGGCGTTCGCACGAGGTTTGCACGCCGTTGCGGCAGGGCGGGCACTCGCCGCAGCTGATGGCCCACGGGGCAATGACGAAGTCGCCGGCGGACAGCGCCTGCACCGCGTCGCCGGTGGCCTCGACCACGCCGATGAATTCGTGGCCGATGGGATGCGGCCTGCCCGGTTCGCGGATGCCGCGGTAGGGCCACAGATCGGAGCCGCAGACGCAGGTGGCGCTCACGCGCACGACCGCGTCGGTCGGGGCAAGGATTTCCGGGTCAGGGCGTTCCTCGACCCGGATGTCGCCCGGTCCGTGGATGATGGCAGCGCGCATGTAACCTCCTGTGAAGTGGTGGTGCTTTTCCAGCCTAACCGGGTCGCCGCGGCCGCCGGAAACAGACGAAGCCCGCCACCTTGCGCAGGTGGCGGGCTTCGGTGCCGTAGGCGAAGGGCCTAGAGGTTGGACGGTTCCTCGTGGTCCGGGTAGACCTCGCGCAGCAGGTGCGCGGTCTCGGAAGGGGTCTTGCCGACCTTCACGCCCGCGGCCTCGAGGGCCTCCTTCTTGGCCTGTGCCGTGCCGGAGGAGCCGGAGACGATGGCGCCGGCGTGGCCCATGGTCTTGCCCTCGGGTGCGGTGAAGCCGGCCACGTAGCCGACGACCGGCTTGGTGACGTTGGCCTTGATGTACTCGGCGGCACGCTCCTCGGCGTCGCCGCCGATTTCGCCGATCATCACGATCGCCTTGGTTTCCGGATCGGCCTCGAACGCAGCCAGGGCGTCAATGTGGGTGGTGCCGATGACCGGGTCGCCGCCGATGCCGATGGCGGTGGAGAAGCCGAGGTCGCGCAGCTCGTACATCATCTGGTAGGTCAGCGTGCCGGACTTGGAGACCAGGCCCACGCCGCCCTTGCCGGTGATGTTCGCCGGGGTGATGCCCACCAGCGACTCGCCGGGCGTGATGATGCCCGGGCAGTTCGGGCCGATGATGCGGGTGATCTGGTTGCCGTCGGCGTCCTTCTTGGACTGTGCCAGCGCCCAGAACTCGGCGGAGTCCTGCACCGGCACGCCCTCGGTGATCACCACGACCAGGCCGATTTCGGCCTCGATGGCCTCGACCACGGCGTCCTTGGTGAAGGCCGGCGGGACGAAGACGATGGAGACGTCGGCGCCGGTCTCGGTGACGGCTTCCTTGACGGTGCCGAAGACCGGCAGGGTCTTCTCGCCGTGGGTGACGGTGGTGCCGGCCTTGCGTGCGTTCACGCCGCCAACGATGTTGGTGCCGGCGTGCAGCATGCGTGCCGTGTGCTTGGAGCCTTCGCCACCGGTGATGCCCTGGACGATGACCTTCGAGTCCTTGTTGATGAAGATAGACATGTTTTAGTTCCTCGGTCCTTAGGCGTTGGCCAGCTCGGCGGCCTTGTCGGCGCCCTGGTCCATGGTCAGGGCCAGGGTGACCAGCGGGTGGTTGGCGTTGAGCAGGATCTGCCGGCCTTCGTCGACATTGTTGCCGTCGAGGCGGACGACCAGCGGCTTGCTGGCCTTCTCGCCCAGGATTTCCAGGGCCTTGACGATGCCGTTGGCCACGGCGTCGCAGGCGGTGATGCCGCCGAAGACGTTCACGAACACGCTCTTGACCTGCTCGTCGTTGAGGATGACGTCCAGGCCGGCGGCCATGACCTCGGCCGAGGCACCGCCGCCGATGTCCAGGAAGTTGGCGGGCTTGACGTTGCCGTGCTTCTCGCCGGCGTAGGCGACGACGTCCAGGGTGGACATGACCAGGCCTGCGCCGTTGCCGATGATGCCGACCTGTCCGTCGAGCTTGACGTAGTTCAGGTCCAGTTCCTTGGCCTTGGCCTCGAGCGGATCCGCGGCGTCCTTGTCCTCGAGCTCCTCGTGGCCGGGCTGGCGGAAGGAGGCGTTCTCGTCCAGCGAGACCTTGCCGTCCAGGGCGACGATGTCGCCGGCGCCGGTCTTGACCAGCGGGTTGACCTCCACCAGGGTGGCGTCTTCCTTGATGAACACGTCCCAGAGCTTGACGATGACCTCGGCGACCTTCGGGCGAAGGTCTTCGGCGAAGCCGGCCTCGGCGACGATCTCGTCGGCCTTGGCCTGGTCGATGCCCACGGCCGGGTCGATGGCAACCTTGGCCAGGGCGTCCGGGCGCTCCACGGCCAGCTGCTCGATCTCCATGCCGCCCTCCACCGAGCACATGGCCAGGTAGTTGCGGTTGGCGCGGTCCAGCAGCACGGAGAAGTAGTACTCCTCGGCGATGTCGGCGCCCTGCGCGATCATGACCTTGTTGACCGTGTGGCCCTTGATGTCCATGCCGAGGATGTTGGAGGCGTATTCGTATGCCTCGTCGGGGGTCTTGGCGACCTTGACGCCACCGGCCTTGCCGCGGCCTCCGACCTTCACCTGAGCCTTGACGACAACTACGCCGCCAATTTTCTCAGCAGCTGCCTTGGCTTCTTCTGGGGTGTACGCAACGATTCCAGCCAGCACGGGTACTCCGTGTGCCTCGAAGAGATCGCGCGCCTGGTATTCATACAGGTCCACGGGTTGTGTCCTTCTACGTCGAAGTCGTTTCTGACTCGGAGCGGCATCTGCGGTTGGCCGTGGCGGTGACCACGGACGGTGAGCGGATGCCTGCAGTGCTCCATGGGGAACTCTAGCCCCTTTGGCCTCGGGCGCCGGTCCCAGAGTACCGCTTTAGTGGCCAAGGGCACACTTCTACGACTTGTAGAAGTGTCCGGGTTTGAGGTATCGGCGCCGTGAGACTAATTCTTGCCGCTGGCTCCCGCCTGATCCACGACGGCGGTGTTCCCGCCTTGGGCGGCATCGTCGGCCTGTGCGGCGCCGCCACCCTGCGCAATGGCGGCCGACGGGGCACTGCCCCTGATCACGGTCTGGTTCAGCAGCGGAATGCGCAAGCCTTCCTCGGCCAACGCTGCCTTCAGGCGGGCCCGCATTTTGCGCGCGATTGCCCACTGTTCCAACGGCTTCGTGCGGATGGCCAGCCGGATCACCACGGATTCGCCCGTCAGTGCTTCCACACCCCAGACTTCCGGATCGTCCAAAATCAGCCTGCGGTTGTCCTCGTCCATGCGCAGTTCCATGGCGGTCTTGAGGATCAACTCGGAGACCTTCTCCACATCGGAGTCGTACGGCACCGGGATGTCCAGCACGGCCCGCGCCCAGCCCTGCGAGGAGTTACCCACCCGCAGGATCTCCCCGTTGCGAACGTGCCACAGCGTGCCGTCCACGGCGCGCACCTGGGTGACCCGCAGACCGACCGACTCCACGGTGCCGGAGGCCTCGCCCAAGTCGACCACGTCGCCGATGCCGTACTGGTCTTCGGCCACCATGAACAGCCCGGACAGGTAGTCCTTGACCAGGGTCTGGGCGCCGAAGCCGATGGCGACGCCGGCAATACCGGCGCTAGCCAGTACCGGGCCAAGGTTGAATTCCAGCTCCGTGAGCACCATCAGGACGGTGAGGGTGGCCAGCACGATGGTGGTGATCGAACGCAGCACCGATCCGATCGTCTTCGAGCGCTGGGCCCGGCGGACCGCGGCGATCGGCGAGTCCTGAATCAGCCAGTAGCGCGGGTCTTTCGTGTTCTTGGGCGCCGCAGGGTCGAATTTGTCCAGCTTGGCGGTCTCGCCGTCGGCGATCTTTCCGGTGACGCGTTTGATCACCATCCGCAGCACAATGTTCAGCAGGAATCCACCCAGCAGGATCAGCGAAACGCGCAGCGGCTTGTCAAGCCAAAAATCGGGGGTTGCCAGCCGTTCCAAAGTCCTAATGTCCACGTGGTCCATGGATAAGAACGGTAAGCGCCCCGTCATGCCGCTGCCAAATGCGCCGTCGCAAACGTGGCGCATCTCCCAGCGGGGGTCAGCCCATCTTGGTCAGCGGCGCATAGCGCAGCAGCAACCGCTTCTCGCCGGCATCGAATTTCACCTTGGCCACCGTCTTGTCGCCGGCTCCTTCGAGGCCCAGGACTGTCCCGTTGCCGAAGCTCGCGTGGTTGACCTTGTCGCCGATGGACAGCGCGATGACTTCCTTCTGCGGCTGCACCCGTCCGGCCCGGGTCTTGGCGCTGGTGATCGACGGCGCCGATCCCCGCATGTTGCTGATGTCCTGGCTGCCCGATGTCCCGGCGCCCCAGTGCGATCCCGAGTAGCGGCTGGAGCCGAAGCTGCCCGCGGAGGCAAAGGTCGGGCGGGCCGTGCCTTCGCGCTTCCAGTCGATGAGTTCGGCCGGCACCTCTTCGATGAACTGGCTGGCCGGATTGAACTGGCTCTGGCCCCACATGCTGCGCGACTCGGACCGGGTCAGGTAGAGCCGCTGGCGGGCGCGGGTCAGTCCCACGTAGGCCAACCGGCGCTCTTCGGCCAGCTCCGTCGGGTCGGTCATGGAGCGCTGGTGCGGGAAGATTCCGTGTTCCATGCCGGTGAGGAAGACCACCGGAAACTCCAGGCCCTTGGCGGTGTGCAGCGTCATCAGCGTCACCACGCCCTGGTCCTGGGCCAGCCGAGCCGCTTCGCTGTCCGGGGCGTCGGGCACCTGGTCCGCGTCGGCCACCAGCGCCACCTGTTCCAGGAATTCGGACAGCGACCCTTCCGGGTTGTCCCGTTCGTATTCGCGCACCACGGCCACGAGTTCGGCCAGGTTCTCCACGCGGGATTCATCCTGCGGGTCGCTGCTCTGGCGCAGCATCGCCAGGTAACCGGTCTGCTCCAGCACGGCCTCCAGGGCGGCTGCCGCGCCGGATCCGGCGGCCACCTCGGCCAGGTCGTCGATGAGCTTCACGAAGCCGGCGACCGCGTTCACCGACCGGGTGGCCATGCCGGGTGCCTCCTCGGCGCGGCGCAGCGCCTCCATGAACGAGATTCGGTCCCGTTCCGCCAGCGCCGCGACGGCGTACTCGGCACGGTCGCCGATCCCGCGCTTCGGTTCGTTGAGGATGCGGCGCAGGTTGACGACGTCGTCCGGGTTGGCCAGGACCCGCAGGTAGGCCAGCGCGTCCTTGATCTCCTTGCGTTCGTAGAAGCGGGTGCCGCCGACCACCTTGTAGGGCAGCCCCACCCGGACCAGCAGGTCCTCGATGGAACGGGACTGGGCGTTGGTCCGGTAGAAAATGGCGATGTCGCCGGGGCGGATCCCCTCGGAGTCCTGCAGCCGGTCGATCTCGCCGGTGATGAAGCGGGCCTCGTCGTGCTCGTTCTCGCCCACGTAACCGATGATCTTTTCGCCGTCGCCCTCGGCGGTCCAGAGCCGCTTGGCCGGGCGGTCCGGATTCCGGGAGATCACCGAGTTGGCCGCGGAGAGGATGGTCTGGGTCGACCGGTAGTTCTGTTCCAGCAGGATGGTGCGCGCGCTGGCGTAGTCCTTCTCGAAATCGACGATGTTGCGCACGTCGGCCCCGCGGAAGGCGTAGATGGACTGGTCGGAGTCGCCCACCACCGTCAACTCGCCGGCCGGCACCGACCCGTCCTCGGACTCCCGGGTCAGCTCGCGCACCAGCCGGTACTGGGCATGGTTGGTGTCCTGGTATTCGTCCACCAGCACGTGGCGGAAACGGCGGCGGTACGAGTCGGCAATGGCCGGGAACGCCTGGAAAATGAAGACAACCTGCGCGATCAGGTCGTCGAAGTCCATGGCATTGGCCTGGCGCATCCGCTGGGTGTACCCGGTGTAGACCGAGGCCACCGCCTGTTCGAACGGATCCGAATAGTTGGCGGTGGAGGCGAAGGACTCGTCGTCGATCAGTTCATTCTTCAGCGCCGAGATCTTGTGCTGGATGGACTTGGGCGGGAATCGCTTCGGGTCCAGGTCCAGCCCCTTGGCCACCTGGCTGACCATCCGCAGCGTGTCCGCCGAGTCGTAGATGGAGAAGTTCGAGTTCAGCCCCACATGCTTGGCTTCGCGGCGCAGGATCTTCACGCAGGATGAGTGGAACGTGGAAATCCACATCCGCTTGGCCGAGTCCCCCACCAGCGACTCGATCCGCTCCCGCATCTCCGCGGCGGCCTTGTTCGTGAAAGTGATGGCGAGGATCTCTCCCGGCCGTGCGCGGCGGGTGGCCAGCAGGTACGCGATGCGGTGGCTGAGCACCCGGGTCTTGCCGGACCCGGCACCGGCGACGATCAGCAGCGGGGAGCCGGCATGCTTGACCGCCTCCTCCTGCTGCGGGTTCAGCCCCGAGAGCAGCTCTTCGGCGCCGGGCAGATGCGGAGCGGGCGGAGAGGCAACATGCGGGTCAAACGCCGGGTCGGTGAGGAAATCCATGGTCCCCTAAGTCTATTAGCCACCGCCGACACTGCGGGACGCCGACGGCGACTTCCGCCAACGGCCGACGCAGGAGTGCCCCGGCATAATGGTTGTATGTCCAAAACCCCAGCACAGCGCGCGAAGAAACACGGTGCGGCGGCGGCCCCAGCCCCCGGCAGCAGTGCCGCCGCGAGGCCTGCCGTTCCCGGCGGCACCCGGTCCCCGCAGCGCGCTGCCGGCAACGCGAACCTGATCGTCATCGCCGGGGCCGGAGCCTCGGCCTTTCTGTTCGGTTACTCGTTCCTGCTGGTGATGCCGCAGTTCTCCCAGCTGACCGGGGGGCTGGCCATGCCGGACACGCTCATCGGCGGATACTCCACCGAGTACGTCCAGCAGGTGCGCACCGCGTTCGGCGAAGACGGTGCCGGGCAATACAACTACTGGCACAAAACCGCCGACACCATCTTCCCGCTGCTGTTCGGCTTCACCTGGCTGATCCTGCTGGGGCAGCAAATCGGCCGCCTCGGCTGGCGCTGGCTCGCCTGGGCCGTCGTCGTGCTTTACGTGGCAGCGGATCTGGGGGAAAACCTCGCAGTCGACGCCATGCTGGCCACGGACCCGGTCGGCGACGCGTCACTGGCGAGCTTCCTCACTGTCGCCAAATCCGTCCTGTTCGGGCTGAGCCTGGTCGCCGCCGTCGTCGCGGTCTTCACACGCAAACCCCGGCCGGCCGGAGGCTCGGCCGCCGCACCGGCGGGCGGCGCCGTTTAAGCTAAGCTTTTGGCGTTGCCCCCGTAGCTCAGGGGATAGAGCACCGCTCTCCTAAAGCGGGTGTCGGCAGTTCGAATCTGCCCGGGGGCACTTCACTGCCGGGCCTGCCGGCGAAATGCCAGGCAAACGTGCGGGCGGCGTGCCCGGACACGTGCAGGCGCCCGTTAACTGGGGCAGCCGACCGCCGCCTGTGCAACCCCCCACGGAAGCACAGACGGTAGCCGGCTGTAGTGCCTTCCACCAAAGCGGCCGGGAATCCCTGTCAGCCGGGACCGCGGGCTCCGGTTCTTCCCGTTTGCCGGAGCCAGCAGCATCTTCCCGCCGCCTGTTGGCCGACGGCCGCGCCGTTCCCCTGAAGCACGTAGGCCGCTGAAGGGACCGTTCATTTCCCAAAGCGTGAGTACTCCAGGCACTGCCGTCACCCTATATCTAAATCGATTGGATTTAATAAAGCAACTCGTGAGCCCTTGTGGCGGCGGGCGCGAGTAGATCGCCGGCGTCATTGTGTGAAGCGGGGCCGCGCCCGCGTCCCGGCTAACCGCCCAGGATCAGCCCGCTGGCCTTGGGTGAGAGCGCGTCGTCCAGCACCAGGCAGGCGCCGCCGATGGCGCCCACCTCGAAGCCCAGCGGGGACGACACCACGTCAACCTCGTGGATCGCCCGCGAGACGAACCGTTTGTTGATCTCCTCCCGCAGGATGGGCAGCGCGAGCTCGTCCAGGCCGTCCCATAGCGGGCCGCCGAAGATGACCCGGTCCACGTCCAGGATGTTGGCCACCTGGCCCACGGTTCCGCCCAGCAACCCTGCGGCCCGTCCGATGATCGCCGCGGCCGCCGGCTCCCCCTCGCTGGCCATCCGGCAGAGCGTGACGATCCTTTCCGTGGCCTGGTGCCGGTCCCCCAGCTCGGCGTCGGCCGGGAAGAGTCCGGCATCCACGGCCTGCCGGAACAGCGTGCCGAAGTTCAGCGCCATGCCCACGCAGGTGCGTTTCCCGCAGTCGCACAGCGGGACCTCCGCCTCCACCGGAAAATGGCCGATCTCGCCGATGTTGCTGGAGGCGCCGCGCAGCACCTGTCCGTCGAGCACGATGCCGGCGCCCAGGCCCGTGCCCAGGTAAACGAACACGAAGTTCTCCGGCTCCCGCCGTCCGCTGGCCCACAGTTCCGCCACCGCCGCGGCCGTCGTGTCCTTGTCCATCAGCACCGGCAGGCCCGTCAGGTCGCGCAGGGGTTCGCGCAGCGGCACCGACGTCCACTCGCGCATCATCGGCGGATCCACCACCATCCCTTCGGCTGCGTCGATCGGCCCGGGCGCGGCCAGCCCGATGCCCAGGATGCGGTGGCGTTCGATTCCGGAAGCGGCGATGAGCGCCTCCGTGGCCGCGGCCATCGCGGCGGCCATCCCGTCC
>NZ_JBNHGL010000112.1:0-9274 GCF_059091245.1 Arthrobacter sp. Y3225116 | reverse complement strand
GGCGCCACCGCCGCGGAAGGTGCGGCGGTAGGACGCCGGGCTCACGCCAACGGACCTGGCGAAATGGTGGCGCAGCAGCACCGCCTGGCCGAACCCGGTGATCCGGGCGATCTCCTCGATGTTCAGGTCCGATTCCTCGAGCAGTTCCTGCGCACGCAGCACCCGCTGGGCGTTGATCCATGCCGCCGGCGTCGCGCCGGTCTCGGCCCGGAACCGGCGGGCGAAGGTGCGCTCGGACATGTGGACCCGCGCGGCCAGCTGGGCAACGCTGACGTCCTGGGCCAGGTTCTCGGACAGCCACGCCAGCAGGTCCTTGAGGGTGTGGCAGCCGGCCAGCGACATGGGGCGGTCAATATATTGCGACTGGCCCCCGGCCCGGTGCGGCGGCACCACCATGTCCCGGGCGATGGCCGACGCCACGGATGCCCCGAGTTCGGTCCGGACCAGGTGCAGGCAGGCGTCGATTCCGGCGGCGGTGCCGGCGCTGGTGATGATGCGCTCGTCCTCCACGTACAGCACGTTTTCGTCGACGTCGACCTGCGGATATTCGGCGGCCAGCTGGTGTGAGTACTGCCAGTGGGTGGTGGCGCGCCGGCCGTCCAACAGCCCCGCTTCGGCCAGCACAAAGGCCGCCGAGCACACGGACAAGACCCAGGCGCCGCGGGCGTGGGCTGCCCGCAGGGCCTGCAGAAGCGCTTCGGGGGCCTGGTCCATGCGCTGGTACGGCGCCACCACCACGAGGTCAGCGTCGTCGGCGGCCCCCAGCCCGAGCGGGACATTGAGGGAGAACCCCAGCTTGCTGCTGACGACCCCGGGCTCGGGAGTGCAGATCCGGAAGTCGAACGCCGGAACGCCGGTCCCCCGGTCGGAACGGTCGATGCCGAAGACTTCGCAGACCACCCCGAATTCGAACGGCGCAGCTCCCGGAAGCACCACCACGGCCACCTTTTTCAGCATGCCACCAGTATGGCAGTTTTTTATGCTTTATGGTCGTTTCTGCCACTCTTTTTTTGCCGGCCGCAGGACCACCATGGAGGCATGGAACTCCTCCTGATCACCGCACTGGCACTCCTCGTCATCATCGAAACCCTCCGGTTGATCCTGCGTGACGGACGGGGAAACACCCCGCCGGAACGTTCGCAGGCCGACTGGACGGCCGGCTCCACCCCGAGCCGCCCCTACACCGAACTCGCCCGGCTGGCCTGACCCGGCCACCCCTCCGCGGGTTCCTGAGGAAGGGGCCCGCGGGACTCGGCCCCCTGAAGCACCCCGCGGCCCGGACCCTCTGTACGGCTCCCTACTGGCGGTGGGCGAACAGGTCGCGCAACAGCGCGACCTCGGCCAGGTGATGAATCATTTCCCGGTTGATGTGCAGCACCAGCGTCCCCATGGAGCGATCGGCATAGGGGCCTTCGGCCGGCCCGCAGGGCGCCGCCAGCCCCTCGTCGCCGAGTCCCCGGACCCCCGCGGTCCAGTGCGCATAGTATTCGTCCAGCAGCTCCAACGCGCCCGACGCCGTGCCCGGATAGTCGAACGATTCGTAGCTGACCGGCGGCCCGCCGAAGTGCGAGGCGTTACGGCTGCCCAGCACGCCCACCAAAATGTGGCCCAGCCGCCAGGCAACGGTGGTGACGGGCGGCGGCACCGGCTCCGGAAGCCCGAAGTCGATCGTGAAAACGCCGGCGCCCACCGCCATCGGTGCGGTACTGGTCCCGCGGTGCCGCACGTTCCAGCAGCCCTCGGCGGGCTCCCAGAAGTACTCTTCGTCGGTGAGCCCCTCCAGCCGCGGCCGGGCCTGGGCGTCCCAATGCCAGGTCAGCTGCTCGAGCAACTCCTCGGCTGCATTGAAAGACATGCCGGCTCCTCCCCAACGGCGGCTCCCCGCCTGGGGAGCCCGGGAGTCCATCATGCCGGGCGGCCGGCAGTTTGCCCAGAGCCGGGGACGCACCCCTGGGACGGGGCGGGTTGCCGTTGGGGGCGTCGGGTCCCCCGATTACGGACAGCTCTTGTCCTGAATCGAGACTAGAGTGGCCCTGTTGCCGGAACGACCGGCGCCCGCGCGTGCTGCAGGGTTCGGCACGCTCCGGCTGCTGAAGACAGGTGGGCCATGCTCGAAACGTCCGCGCGGCTGCTGCAGCTGCTCTCCCTGCTCCAGATGCGCCGGGAGTGGACCGGGTCCGCCCTGGCCGGGCGGATGGGGGTCACCGAACGGACGGTGCGCCGCGACATCGGCAAGCTCCGCAGCCTCGGGTATCCCATCAATGCCTCCCCCGGCGTGGCCGGCGGCTACCAGCTGGGCGCGGGCGCGCAGCTTCCGCCGCTGCTGCTTGACGACGACGAAGCCCTCGCCGTCGCGCTGGGTCTCGGGGCGGTGACCGCCAGCCCGGTGGCCGGCGTCGGCGAGGCGTCGCTCCGGGCGCTGACCAAGCTGGAGCAGGTGCTGCCGGCGCGGCTCCGGCCCAAGTTCTCCACGCTGAAGAACGCCGTGGTCACCCTGGCCGGCCCCACCGCCGCCGTCGACCCCGAGGTGCTGACCGGGATCTCCACCGCCATCGCCGAACGGCGCGTGGTCGGCTTCCGCTACGCCAAGGCCGACGGCGAGTCCGGCCGCCGCCTGGCCGAACCGTACCGACTGGTGGACACCGGCCGCCGCTGGTACCTGGTGGCCTACGACACCGGCCGGCAGGACTGGCGCACCTTCCGCGTGGACCGGTTCGAATCGGTTCCCACGGCGCGTGAACGCTTTGCCCCGCGGCAGTTGCCGCAGCCGGACCTGGCCGCCTACGTCCAGCAGTCGATCACGCGGTCCCCGTACCGGTTCGACGTGGTGGTCCGGATCGACGCCCCCCTGCAGGCCGTCGCGGAGAGGATCCCGCCGAACATCGCCGTCCTGTCCGACGACGGCGGCGCCACCGTGCTGCGGGCCGGCTACGATTCGCTGGACTACCCCCTGGTGGAGCTGGCCGCCACCGGCTTTGCGTTCGAAATCCTGGAGCCGGCGGAATTCCGGCAGCGCGCCGCGGAGCTCGCGGGCCGGCTGGCTGCTGCCGCCGGCACGGGAACGGCGGCCGCCCCTACCGCCTAGGTGGGACAGCCGCCGTCGTACCTTGACCCGGTCCGATGCCGGTGGCTCCTGGAGCGCGGACGCTACTGGAGCATGGTGCGGTCGTCGACCACGCCCTTGATCTTCTCGAACTCATGCAGCAGGTCCGGCACCGTGGCCTTCTGCTTCTGCTCCTGGTCCAGGTCCAGGATGATCCGGCCCTCGTGCATCATGATCAGCCGCGTGCCCAGCCGGAGCGCCTGCTCCATGTTGTGGGTCACCATCAGCGTGGTCAGGCGGTGCCGGTCCACCACTTCGGCGGTCAGGCGGCTGACCAGCTCCGCACGCTGCGGGTCGAGGGCGGCGGTGTGCTCGTCCAGCAGCAGGATTTTCGGGCTGCTGAACGTGGCCATCAGCAGCGACAGCGCCTGCCGCTGGCCGCCCGAGAGCAGGCCCACCTTGGCCTTGAGCCGGTTCTCCAGCCCGAGCTCCAGCGAACGCAGCTCTTCCTTGAAGAATTCGCGCTTCTTGCGGGTCACGCCGGGGCGCAATCCGCGGCGCTTGCCGCGTTCGTAGGCGATGGCCAGGTTCTGTTCGATGGTCATCTCCGGTGACGTTCCCGCCATCGGGTCCTGGAACACGCGGCCGACGAAGCGGGCCCGCTGGTGGTCGGCGAGCCTGGTGACGTCGTTGCCGTCGATGCTCACCGTGCCGACGTCCGGGCGCAGCTTGCCGGAGGTGATGTTCAGGATGGTCGACTTGCCGGCACCGTTGCTGCCGATCACCGTGACGAATTCGCCGGCGGCCAGGGACAGGTTGATCTCCTGCAGGGCGACGCGCTCGTTGACGGTGCCTGCGAAGAAGGTCTTGTGAACGTTCTTGATATCCAGCATGTCAGCCCTTCGCTCCCGTCAGGGACTTCTTCATCTTTCCGAGCCCGCCGACGCGGCGAAAGACCTTCCACTGCGGCAGCACCAGCGCGATGACCACCAGCACGGCCGAGACCAGCTTCATGTCGTTCGGCTGCAGGCCGGCCTGGAGGGCCAGCTGGATGACCACGCGGTACAGCACGGAACCGAGCACCACGGCCAGGGTGGCGATCCAGATCAGGCGGGTTCCGAAGATCGCCTGGCCGATGATCACCGAGGCCAGGCCGGCCAGGATCAGGCCGATGCCCATGCCGATGTCGGCGAAGCCCTGGTACTGGGCGATGAACGCGCCGCAGACGGCCACGAGCCCGTTGGACAGGGCGAGGCCCAGGATCTTCTGGTTGTCCGTGCTGACGCCGAAGCTGCGGATCATCTGTTCGTTGTCGCCGGTCGCCTGCATGGCCAGTCCGATGTCGGTGTGCAGGAACCAGTCCATGATCACCTTCACCACCAGGGCGACCAGCAGGAAGATGGCGATGGCGCCGATGCCGCCGAGCATCCCCGACTCGCGCAGCGGGGTGATCAGGGTTTCTTCGCGCAACAGCGGCAGGTTGGCCCGGCCCATGATGCGCAGGTTGATGGAATAGAGGGCGATCATCGTCAGGATGCCGGCCAGCAGGCCGTTGATCTTGCCCTTGGTGTGCAGCAGGCCGGTGACGGTGCCGGCAGCCATGCCGGCGATGAAGGCCAGGATGGTGGCCATGACCGGCGGCATGCCGTTGATGATGCTGATGGCGGCGACTCCGGCGCCGGTGGTGAAACTGCCGTCGACCGTCAGGTCGGGAAAATCGAGGATGCGGAAGGTCAGGTAGACCCCCAGGGCCATGATCGCGTAGATCAGCCCAAGCTCAACCGCGGTAATCATAGGTAGTAGACCTTGGTTCTCTCGTGGCGTCGCTCCGGCGGCCGGGCTGGCCGGCCGCCGGAGGGACTGCGGACTTCTTCGGCTCGAGCTGGAAGTTCGGGCTTACTCGAAGACGTGGTCGGCCGTTTCGGCATAGCCGTCCGGCAGGGTCACACCCATGCGCTTGGCGGCGGCCGGGTTGACGTAGAGTTCCAGCTCGGTCTGGGTCTCCACCGGCATGGATGCCGGTTCAGCCTCGCCCTTGAGGATCTTCACGGCCATCTCGCCGGTCTGGTAGCCCAGCTTTTCGTAGTTGATGCCGTAGGTGGCCACCGTGCCGCGCTTCACCGAGTCGCCCTCGGCGGCAATCGTCAGGATCTTCTTGGATTCGGCCACCTGGATCAGGGACTCGAGGGCGGACACCACGTTGTTGTCGGTCGGCACGTAGAACGCGTCGACGTCGAGCGACTCGGCGGCCTGCTGGACTTCACCGGAGTTGGAGATTGCTGCTTCCTTGATCTCCAAGCCCAGTTCCTTGGCCGCTTCCTTGGCCCATTCCACCTGGACGGTGGAGTTGACCTCGCCCGAGGAGTAGACGATGCCCACGGACTTCGCGTCCGGGTCCAGCTCCTTGACCAGGGCCAGCTGCTCCTCGACCGGGTTGCGGTCCGAGGTACCGCTGACGTTCGATCCCGGAGCGTCCATGCTTTCCACCAGCGAGGCGGACTCCGGGTCGGTGACCGCGGTGAACAGGATCGGGGTGTCGACGATGGCCTGCACGGCCGCCTGCGCGGTGGGCGTCGCGATGGCCAGGATGAGGTCCTTCTGGTCGCTGGCGAACTTGCCGGCGATGGAGGTCGCGGTGCCCTGATCGCCCTGCGCGTTCTGCTCGTCGTAGGTCACGGTCTCGCCCTCGACGTAGCCGTTGTCGGCCAGCGCCTTCTTGAACCCTTCGCGGGCCGCGTCCAGGGACGGATGCGAGACGATCTGGCTGATGCCGATCTCCACCGATTCGGTGCTGCCTTCGGCGGCATTGCCCTCGGAGGATCCCGCGTTGCCGCACGCGGAAACAAGCAGGGCGGTGGCCAGCAGGCCTGACCCCAGGCCGAACATGGTCGAACGTTTCTTCACGATGTTCCTTTCAAATGTCCGTCACGTGCCGGATAGCCCGGCACTTTTCCGCCTTGCCGCCCCTCCCCGGCGCGGCTGAAGCGGTCCGCCACACGCGGCGTCGTCATCGGCGCCGGCGGTGATGGCAGGCAACCCTGCGGTAGCGTCCTGAAGATCTTACCTGTGAACCGAGTCACATTGTCTAATCAGAACCGCGGGGTCAGGACAACCATATGAGATACGTCTCCCCCACCGGACAAATTGCATCCGTTTGTCGCCGGATAGTTATTTATGTCCACGGACGCACGCCTTGCCGTGCCTGCTGTGCGGGCGGTCCGGGGCAGCGGGTCCAGCGACTAGACTGTGGTCAATCATGGCTGTGAACATCACGTACCCCGCGGCCCTGCCGGTTTCGGAGCGGCGCGAGGACATCATGGCGGCCATCGCCGCGAACCAAGTGACCGTCATCGCCGGCGAAACCGGCTCCGGCAAGACAACGCAAATCCCGAAGATGTGCCTGGAGCTGGGCCTGGGCGAGAAGGGGCTGATCGGCCACACCCAGCCCCGGCGGCTGGCCGCCCGGACCGTGGCCGAACGCATCGCCGAGGAACTGGACGTGAAGATCGGCCAGGAGGTCGGCTTCCAGGTCCGCTTCACCGGCGAGGTCGGCCGGGATACCCGGATCAAGCTCATGACGGACGGCATCCTGCTGGCCGAAATCCAGCACGACAAACTGCTGAAGAAGTACAGCACGATCATCATCGACGAGGCCCACGAACGCAGCCTCAACATCGACTTCATCCTGGGCTATCTCAAGCAAATCCTGCCCAAGCGTCCGGACCTGAAGGTCATCATCACCTCCGCGACGATCGACCCGGACCGCTTTGCCCGGCACTTCGGCAGCGGCGACGAACCGGCGCCGGTGATCGAGGTTTCCGGCCGGACCTACCCGGTGGAAATCCGCTACCGCCCGCTGAACCAGCCGGCGGCCACCGATCCCGACAACCCGGACGTGGACGAGCTGGAGGAAGACCGCGACCCGCTCGACGCCGTCTGTGACGCGGTGGACGAGCTGTCCCTGGAGGCTCCCGGCGACATCCTGGTCTTCTTCTCCGGCGAGCGCGAGATCCGCGATGCCGCCGACGCCCTCGCGGCCAGGATCAAGACCAACCGCCGGCTGGCCGGCACCCAGATCCTGCCGCTGTACGCCCGGCTGTCGCTGGCGGAGCAGCACCGTGTCTTCTCCCCCGGCGGCCAGCGCAGGATCGTGCTGGCCACCAACGTGGCCGAGACATCGCTGACGGTTCCGGGCATCAAGTACGTCATCGACACCGGCACCGCGCGCATCTCCCGCTACTCGCACCGGACCAAGGTCCAGCGGCTGCCGATCGAGCGCATCTCGCAGGCCTCGGCCAACCAGCGCTCGGGCCGCTGCGGCCGCGTGAGCGACGGCATTGCCATCCGGCTCTACTCCGAAGAGGACTACGGGTCGCGGCCGGAATTCACCGACCCCGAGATCCTGCGCACCAACCTGGCCGCGGTCATCCTGCAGATGACCGCGATGGGCGTGGCCCGCGGTCCCAAGGACATCGAGGCGTTCCCGTTCGTGGAGCCGCCCGAGTCCCGCGCCATCAACGACGGCGTCACCCTGCTGCGCGAACTCGGAGCCCTGCCCGAGCCCGGCGCCCTGCCCCAGCCCGGCGCCAAGGGAGGATCCGCGCCGACGTCGGGGCTCACCGCCGTCGGACGCAAACTGGCCCAACTGCCGGTGGACCCGCGGCTGGGCCGCATGATCGTGGAGGCCGGCCAGCGCGGCTGCGTGCGCGAGGTGATGGTGCTGGCGGCGGCGCTGACCATCCAGGACCCGAGGGAGCGCCCAACAGACCAACAGCAGCAGGCCACCGAGAAGCACAAGCGCTTCGTGGATGAGAAGTCCGACTTCACCGGCATCCTGAACCTGTGGCGCTATCTGCAGGAGCGGCAGCAGGAGCTCTCCTCCACCCAGTTCCGCAAACTGTGCCGCACCGAGTTCATCAACTATCTGCGGGTCCGGGAGTGGCAGGACCTGTTCGCGCAGCTGCGCCAGCTGGCCAAGCCGCTGGGCATCTCGCTGGAGTCGGGACGGGAGGTGGACCCCGTGGGCAGGCACGACGACATCCACAAGTCCCTGCTCGCCGGCCTGCTCAGCCATATTGGCGTGTACGAGGAGCGCAAGCGCGAATATGCCGGCGCGCGCGGCACCCGGTTCGCCATCTTCCCCGGCTCGGCGCTGTTCAAGAAGTCGCCGGACTGGGTGATGGCCGCGGAGCTCGTGGAAACCTCCCGGCTGTGGGCCAGGGTGGCGGCGAAATTCGATCCGGCCTGGGCCGAAGAGATTGCCCCGCACTTGTGCAAGCGCACGTATTCGGAGCCGCACTGGTCCAAGAAGATGGGCTCCGTGATGGCCTACGAGAAGGTCACCCTCTACGGGGTGCCGATCGTCCCGCAGCGCCGGATCCAGTACGGCAGGATCGACCGGGAACTCAGCCGCGAGCTGTTCATCCGCCACGCCCTGGTCGAGGGCGACTGGCGCACGCACCACAAGTTCTTCCACCGCAACCGCAAGCTGCTGGCCGAGGTCGAGGAACTGGAAACCCGGATGCGCCGCCGCGACCTGCGCGTGGACGACGAAACGCTGTTCGAGTTCTACGACGAACGGATCGGCCCCGAGGTGGTCTCCGAACGGCACTTCGACAAGTGGTGGAAGGACGCCCGGGCGGAGAATCCCACGCTGCTGGATTTCGATCCGGATGCCGTGCTGGCCGCCGACGCGGAGGAACTCGACGCCTCGGCGTTCCCGAAGACCTGGCGGCAGGGGACCTTCGAGCTCCCGCTGAGCTATGAATTCTCGCCGGTGGCACCGGGGGCAGCCCCGGATCCGTCGGACGGCGTGACCGTGCACGTGCCGGTGCTGTTCCTCAACCAGCTGGACGCGTCCCCGTTCCGCTGGCAGATCCCGGGCCTGCGGGTGGAGCTGGTGACCGCGCTGATCAAGTCGTTGCCCAAGCAGATCCGGAAGAACTTCGTTCCGGCCCCGGACGTTGCCCGGAGCGCGGCGGCGGCCCTGGCGGCGGACTTCGATCCGGCCGAAGATGATTTGGAGCCGTCGCTGGAGCTGGTGCTGCGCCGGCTGAAGGGGCACATCATCCCGCCCGGCTCATGGAACTGGGAGAGCGTGCCGCCGCACCTGCGGATGACGTTCCGCGTGCTCGACGGCACCGGCAAGGCGCTGGGCGAGGACAAGGACCTGGACCGGCTGCAGCAGGAACTTGCGCCGGCCAACCGCCGGGCCATCGCCGAGTCGCTCGG
>NZ_JBNHGL010000111.1:0-9344 GCF_059091245.1 Arthrobacter sp. Y3225116 | reverse complement strand
GGTGCCGCGGACGGCGGCCAGGCCGGCGAAGTCGGTGATGGCGCCGGCGGATTGCACGGACAGGCCGGCGCCGCTGAGGCCCGGCTTCATCACGGTGTCGTCGACGTTCTTGCCCTCGGCGTCTTCGGTGATGGTCACCGGCGTCGGGTCATACCCGCCCAACGGCAGGTAGTTCACGTCACCAGCGGCCTCGCGCACGGCAGAGGCATCGAAGGTGCCGTAGACGAAGGGCAGCGGAGTAGCGGACTCGCCGCCGGAATCCACGGTGCTGCGGTAGGACTGCTCTTCCACCGGCTCCCGCTGGCTCTGGTCGGGTTCCAGCTGCCACTGGAGGGTCTTCTCCGGCAGCTTGTTGACCTGGATCCAGCCCTGCGGCGTGGCGGTCTGCTCCGCGCTCCCGTCGCTGGCGGCGTCCCCGGCGGTGAACTCCGGGTTGGACATGAAGTCGGTGGTCCACACCGGCGGCTGGTGCAGGCCGGCGACCATCTGGACGCCGCCGGAGCCCAGCAGGTAGTTGTAGTCCTCGCCGCCGGGCCAGCGCAGCTGGAAGGGCTTGCTGGACGCGAAGGGCAGGTAGCCCTCCCCCAGCTCCTTGCTGACGGTGCCGACCTCCGAGACGGTGTTGCCGGCGTCGTCCAGTTCTTCGATCTTGACCGAGTAGGTCAGGTCCAGGTCGGTGCCGGATCGGACCACCATGGGGATGACCTGGGATTCCTCGTCCAGGGTGCCGGCTTCCACCGCGTTCTGGTACTGGACGAAGAACGGGCTCCAGAACTCGAACGGGTGCCCGTCGATGGCGGCGCCTTCGCCGCCCTCGGAGAACATGCCCATGCCGAATTGCGAGGAGAAGTGCTGGCCCAGTTCCCGGGCGTTGCGGTCGGTGGGTTCCGGTGCCTGCTTGAGCGGGGCCAGGAAGTCGCCGGCCTCGCCCAGCAGCGCGGATTCGGCCGCCGGGTCCACGGCAACCACCGTCTCGGTGATCTGCGGGAGCATGGGCAGCGCGATGGTGGTGTCGAAGTCGCCGTGCATGCTGCCGCCGGCCGGGTCCGGGAACTTGATGCCGGTTTCGCCCTTGGGCGCCACGGTACGCAGGCTGGTGCCGCCGGGTACTTTCAGCTCCTCCAGCTTCGCCTGGCCCAGGGAGCCTTCGGCCGCCGTTTCGAAGAGGACCGTGTCCGTCAGGCCGTCCGAGCTGACGGCCTTGGCGGTGATCCGGTAGTTGGTCGGTTCTTCGTTGAAGACGGAATCCGGCGCCGGCCACTCTTCCTTCGGCACGGCGTCCTTGATGCCCTGGGCCTTGAGGTACTGCTCGATGTTCGCGTTGTAGCCGACGTAGTCGGTGGCCTTCAGCTGCGGGAACTCGATGTCCTGAACCACCTTGGACACGAGCGAAATCGGGGCGGCGACGGAGACGCCGTCGATCCCCCTGACCTGCTCCAGGTCCGACGCGGCGATGCCGCCGTTGCCGCTGAGGAAGTCCGGCTGGCGCAGTTCGTCGCCGGCGGTGCCCTCGGGCAGGACCAGGATGTCGTACACGCCGCGGGTGTTGTCGTCGACAATCCGGGTCAGCGATGCCTGTGCCCGGCCCTGGACGAAAATGGAAAGCACCATTGCCGCGATCAGGACGGCGACCGTCACCACGAGCGAACGGCTGCGCATGAAGCGTGACGCAGCGTTGAACCGGATTTCCACAGAATCACTCCATACGGCAGCAAAAAGGCCAAAGGTCGAATTGACCCGGCATTAAGGTTCTCACGAGGTGAGCGCAGTCGAGGAATCGACCCGCGTGTAGGCGTAAAGCCCGCCCGGCCCCGGGTACGGAGCAGGGACCGGGCGCGCTTTACGGTGCGGCGAGGGTCAGTCCTGCAGGTCGACTTCGCGGGCCACGACGGCGCCGATCTCCGCGCTGAGCCGGTCCAGCAGGTCCTGCGGCAGGGCGCTGTCCACGGTCAGCACGGCCAGCGCCTGCTTGCTGGCGTCGTTGCGGGCCACCTGCATGCCGGCGATGTTGATCTCCTGCTCGCCCAGCAGCCGGCCCAGGGTGCCGATGACGCCCGGACGATCCTCGTAGAGGAAGACGATCACGTGTTCGCTGATCGGCATTTCCACCTCGTAGCCGTTGATGGCCACGATTTTCTGAATCTGCTTGGGGCCGGTCAGCGTGCCGGAGACGGAGATCTGCGAACCGTCCGACAGGGCGCCGCGGATGGTGAGCACGTTGCGGTACTCTTCGGACTCGGTGGTGGTGATCAGGCGGGTGTTGATGCCGCGCTGCTCGGCCAGCACGGGGGCGTTGACGTAGGAGACCTGCTCGGAGACGACGTCCCGGAACACGCCCTTGAGCGCGGCCAGTTCCAGCGCCTTCACGTCCAGCTCGGCGATTTCGCCGGCCACTTCGACGTCGATCTGGGTCACCGAATCGTGGGTCAGCGCGGTGAAGATCCGGCCGAGCTTTTCGATCAGCGGGATGCCCGGGCGGACGTCCGGGGCGATCACGCCGCCGGCCACGTTCACGGCGTCGGGCACCAGCTCGCCGGCCAGCGCCAGGCGCACGGACTTGGCCACGGAGATGCCGGCCTTCTCCTGGGCTTCCTCGGTGGAGGCGCCCAGGTGCGGGGTGACCACCACGTTCTCCAGCTCGAAGAACGGCAGGTCGGTGCTCGGCTCGGTGACGAAGACGTCGATGGCCGCGCCGGCGATCTTGCCTTCCTTCAGCGCGTCGTAGAGCGCGGCTTCGTCGATCAGGCCGCCGCGGGCCACGTTGACCACGCAGGCGGTGGGCTTCATCTTCTCGAAGGCCGCGGCACCGATCATGCCCACCGTCTCCGGGGTCTTCGGCATGTGGATGGTGATGAAGTCCGACTGCTCCAGCAGCTCGTCCAGGCTGACCAGCTGCACGCCCAGCTGGGCCGCGCGGGCGCTGGTCACGTACGGGTCGTAGGCGAGGATCTGGGTCTCGAACGCCTGCATGCGCGCGGCGATCAGGGCGCCGATGCGGCCCAGGCCGATGATGCCGATCTTCTTCTCGTAGATCTCGGTGCCGGTGTACTTGGAGCGCTTCCACTCGCCGCCCTTGAGCGAGGCGTTGGCGGCGGGGATGTGGCGGGCCAGGGCCAGGATGTGGCCGACGGTCAGTTCGGCGGCGGAGACGATGTTGGAGGTCGGGGCGTTCACGACCATCACGCCGGCCTGGGTGGCGGCCTTGATGTCCACGTTGTCCAGGCCCACGCCGGCGCGGGCGATGACCTTCAGGTTTTTGGCCGCGGCAATCGCCTCGGCGTCCACCTTGGTGGCGGAGCGGACCAGGATGGCGTCGACGTCGGCAATCGCGGTCAGCAGCTGGGACCTGTCGGCTCCATCGGTCTGCCGGATCTCGAAGTCAGGCCCGAGGGCTTCGATGGTCGCCGGGGAGAGTTCCTCCGCCAGGAGGACTACTGGTTTTTCCACAGGGGTGTTCCTTCGCTGCAAGCATGGTGATGGCCGTGCGTATAGATGGGGGTAGGTCCAGTCTAGAACGGCTGCGGCCCTGTCCCCCAGTTGTTACCGGTGCCAGCCGGCCGGCACGGCCCGGTGAAACGGCGGGTCATGGGAAACGTGACGACGACGGCGCCTCGGCAACGCGACGACGACGGCGCCTCGGGAAGCGCGGCTACGACGGCGGCGCGTCGGGAAAACGCGACGGCCGGCGCCCGCAGTGGGCGCCGGCCGTCGGACGGACTAGCGGGCTGCTACGCCCTCGGTGTAGTCGTCGTCGGACTTGATCCAGGAGAACAGCTTGCGCAGTTCGCGGCCGGTGGCCTCGATCGGGTGGTCTTCGCCCTTCTGGCGCAGCTCCAGGAACTCCTTGGCGCCGTTGGCCTGGTCGTCCATGAAGCGCTTGGCGAAGGAGCCGTTCTGGATGTCGGCCAGGACGGCCTTCATGTTCTCCTTCACCTCCGGGGTGATCACGCGCGGGCCGGAGACGTAGTCGCCGAACTCGGCGGTGTCGGAGACCGACCAGCGCTGCTTGGCGATGCCGCCCTCGACCATCAGGTCGACGATCAGCTTGAGCTCGTGCAGCACCTCGAAGTAGGCGATCTCCGGCTTGTAGCCGGCCTCGGTCAGGGTCTCGAAGCCGTACTGCACCAGCTGCGAGGCGCCGCCGCAGAGCACGGCCTGCTCGCCGAACAGGTCGGTCTCGGTCTCTTCGGTGAAGGTGGTCTCGATGACGCCGGCGCGGGTGCCGCCGATGCCCTTGGCGTAGGAGAGCGCCAGCGCCTTGGCGTTGCCGGTGAAGTCCTGCTCGATGGCGATCAGGTCCGGGACACCGCGGCCGGCCTCGAACTCGCGGCGCACGATGTGGCCCGGGCCCTTCGGGGCGACCAGGGCGACGTCGACGTTGGCCGGCGGCTGGATGAAGCCGTAGCGGATGTTGAAGCCGTGGCCGAAGAACAGCGCGTTGCCCTCTTCGAGCTTGTCGGCGATGGACTCGGCGTAGACCTTGGCCTGGACCTGGTCCGGGGTGAGGATCATGATGACGTCGGCCTCGGCGGCAGCGTCGGCGACGGAGAGGACCTTCAGGCCCTCGGCCTCGGCCTTGGCGCGGGACTTGGAGCCCTCGGCCAGGCCGACGCGGACGTCGACGCCGGAGTCGCGCAGGCTCAGGGCATGGGCGTGGCCCTGGCTGCCGTAGCCAATGACAGCGACCTTGCGGCCCTGGATGATCGAAAGGTCGGCGTCGTCGTCGTAATACAGCTCAGTCACTTAGGTTTCTCCTGTTGGGATTGCGTGGAAAGGAATCAGGCGGAACGCAGCGCGCGGTCGCTCATGGAGCGGGAGCCGCGGCCAATGGCCAGCGTTCCGGATTGGACTATTTCGCGGATGCCAAACGGCTCCAGCACTGCAAGCAGGGCCTCGAGCTTATCGGCGGTGCCGGTGGCCTCCAGGACCAACGAGTCGGTGGACACGTCGACCACGGAGGCGCGGAACAAGTCTGCTGCCTGGGTTACCTGCAGCCGTGTTGCGGCATCCGCGCGGACCTTGACCAGGATGTGGTCGCGTTGCACGGAAGTTTCGGGAACCAGCTCGACAATCTTGATGACGTTGATGAGCTTGTTCAGTTGTTTGGTGACCTGCTCCAGCAGGTCGCCCTCGGCCTCGACCACCACGGTCATGCGGGAGAACCCGTCTGCTTCCGTGGGGCCGACGGCCAGAGAATGGATGTTGAACGCCCGGCGGGCGAAGAGGCTGGCGACGCGGGTCAGCACGCCCGGGACGTCCTCCACCAGCACTGAAAGGGTATGGCGGGACATTCCTAGTCCTCCTCTTCCCACTCGGGGGTCATGTCGCGGGCAATCTGGATCAGGTCGTTGCTCACGCCGGAGGGGACCATCGGCCACACCATCGCGTTGGGGCTGACCACGAAGTCGATCACCACGGGGCGGTCGTTGATCGCCAGCGCCTGCTGGATGGTGGCGTCGATGTCCTCCGGACGTTCACAGCGCAGGCCCACGCAGTCGTAGGCATCGGCCATCTTCACGAAGTCCGGCACGCGCACGGTGTCGTGGCCGGTGTTCAGGTCGGTGTTGGAGTACCGGCCGTCGTAGAACAGGGTCTGCCACTGGCGGACCATGCCCAGCGAGGAGTTGTTG
This sequence comes from Arthrobacter sp. Y3225116, assembly GCF_059091245.1. NCBI lineage: Bacteria > Bacillati > Actinomycetota > Actinomycetes > Micrococcales > Micrococcaceae > Arthrobacter > Arthrobacter sp. Y3225116. Next base: position 3,714 of record NZ_JBNHGL010000111.1, on the reverse strand, counting down.
ATCACCGCGACCTTGATGGGGATGTTGTTCAGCCGGCAGGTGGCCAGTTCCTGGTTGGTCATCTGGAAGCAGCCGTCGCCGTCGATGGCCCAGACCACGCGGTCCGGGTTGCCCACCTTGGCGCCCATCGCGGCCGGCACCGAGTAGCCCATGGTGCCAAGGCCGCCGGAGTTCAGCCAGGCGTGCGGGCGCTCGTACTTGATGAACTGCGCGCTCCACATCTGGTGCTGGCCCACGCCGGCAACGTAGACGCCTTCCGGCCCGGTCAGCTCGCCGATCCGCTGGATCACCTGCTGCGGGGCCATCAGGCCGTCGTCGGGCTCGGCGAAGCCCAGCGGGTAGGTCTCGCGCAGCCGGTCCAGCGTGGCCCACCAAGCGGAGAGGTCCGGGGTTCCCTCGGCGGCGAACCGCTCGCGGCAGGCCTCGGCCAGTTCCGGAATGATCTCCTTGACCGAGCCCACGATCGGCACGTCGGCGGTGCGGTTCTTGGAGATCTCCGCCGGGTCGATGTCCGCGTGGATCACCTTGGCGCCCGGGGCGAAGGTGCTGAGCACGCCGGTGACGCGGTCGTCGAAGCGGGCGCCGAGAGTGATCAGCAGGTCGGCCTGCTGCAGCGCGGTCACCGCCGAGACGGAGCCGTGCATGCCCGGCATCCCCACGTGCTGCGGGTGCGAGTCCGGGAACACGCCGCGGGCCATCAGCGTGGTGGCCACCGGGGCGCCCACCAGTTCGGCCAGCTCGCGCAGCTCCTGCGACGCGTGGGCCTTGATCACGCCGCCGCCCACGTAGAACGCCGGCCGCTCCGCCGCGGCGATCAGCTTGGCGGCCTCGCGGACCTGCTTGGAGTGCCCGCGGACCACGGTGCGGTAGCCGGGGATGTCGATCTTCGGCGGCCAGGAGAAGCTCATCGTGGACTGCTGGGCGTCCTTGGTGATGTCCACCAGCACCGGGCCGGGGCGGCCGGTGGTGGCAATGTGGAACGCCTCGGCCAGCACGCGGGGAATCTCCTGCGCCTTGGTGACCAGGTAGGAGTGCTTGGTGACCGGCATGGTGATGCCGACGATGTCCGCTTCCTGGAACGCGTCCGAGCCGATCACGGCCGAGGAGACCTGCCCGGTGATCGCCACCATCGGCACCGAGTCCATGTGCGCGTCGGCAATGGCGGTGACCAGGTTGGTGGCCCCCGGGCCGGAGGTGACAATGCAGACACCGGCGCGGCCGGTGACCATGGCATAACCCTGTGCGGCGTGGCCTGCACCCTGTTCATGACGGACCAAGACGTGGTTGATCTTGGCCGAATCCATGAGCGGGTCGTAGGTGGGGAGGATGGCCCCGCCCGGCAACCCGAAGACGTCATCGACGCCCAGTTCTTCCAGCGAACGGACAACGGCTTGTGAGCCGGTCATTTCCGTGGGCGGCACGATGTTGTTCGGCCCGACTACCGGGCCGAGGCCGTCCACGACGGAAGAGACAGAGGCAGCTACATCTTTGGTTTTGAGGGCGTCGGACGAGGCCGGCGCCTTATTGGCCATCAGCGAGGGGCTGATTGGCGATCCCTTAGTCATCGGATTTCCTTTGCGGATCTTTATGTTCTCTGATGTGCTTGCCGTCCTCCGCGAGCGGGGGAAGGCCCTGTTCTCTTCTGCAAATAAAAAAACCCCGTCGAGCCGGTTGGCTCCGATGGGGTTTCGCGCGTGACGTGGTCGTGCCAGACGGGCGGTTACGCCACGCGCTTGGTAAGGACGACCACGGATACGCTTTGCATGGCTTCAGTCTCGTGCCACGCGGATATCAGTGTCAACCTGAGACATCGCCGTCTCACTATTTGGGCACTTGAGTCCAAAAGATGGACTCTGCGCCCTGGGAGGGGCACGACGGCGGGCGCCCGGCTCGCGGAGGGAGGCGCCCGCCGTCGTGGTTCAGCTGCAGTACGCGCCGGTGGAGGCGGAGTTCACCAGCTTGACGTACTTGGCCAGCACGCCGGTGGTGAACTTCGGCGCCAGCGGCTCCCAGCCCACCCGGCGCGCTTCCAGCTCGGCCTCGTCGACCAGCAGGTCGAAGCTGCGGGCCGCGATGTCCACGCGGATCACGTCGCCGTCGCGCACGAACGCGATCGGGCCGCCGTCGACCGCTTCCGGCGCCACGTGCCCGATGCACAGGCCGGTGGTGCCGCCGGAGAACCGGCCGTCGGTCAGCAGCAGCACGTCCTTGCCGAGCCCGGCGCCCTTGATGGCGCCGGTGATGGCCAGCATCTCGCGCATGCCCGGGCCGCCCTTGGGGCCCTCGTAGCGGATGACCACCACGTCGCCGGCCTTGATCTGCCCGTTGTCCAGCGCGTCCAGGGCGCCCTGCTCGCGTTCGAACACGCGGGCGGTGCCCTCGAAGACGTCGGCGTCGAAGCCCGCGGACTTGACCACGGCGCCTTCGGGAGCCAGTGAACCGTGCAGGATGGTGACGCCGCCGGTCTTGTGGATCGGGTTGTCCAGGGCGCGCAGGATCTTGCCGTCCGGGTCCGGCGGGTTGATGGCCGCCAGGTTCTCGGCCACGGTCTTGCCGGTCACGGTCAGGCAGTCGCCGTGCAGCAGGCCCGCATCCAGCAGCGCCTTCATCACCACCGGGACGCCGCCGATCTTGTCCAGGTCGAACATCACGTGGCGGCCGAAGGGCTTCATGTCGGCCAGGTGCGGGACCTTGTCGCCGATCCGGTTGAAGTCGTCCAGCGTCAGGTCCACCTCCGCCTCGCGGGCGATCGCCAGCAGGTGCAGCACGGCGTTGGTGGAGCCGCCGAAGGCCATGGTCACCGCGATGGCGTTCTCGAAGGCCTTCTTGGTCATGATGTCGCGGGCGCGGATCCCCTTGCGCAGCAGGTTCACCACGGCCTCGCCGGACTTGTGCGCGAAGTTGTCGCGGCGGCGGTCCGCGGACGGCGGCGCGGCCGAACCCGGCAGCGACATGCCCATGGCCTCGCCGATGGAGGCCATGGTGTTGGCCGTGTACATGCCGCCGCAGGCGCCTTCGCCCGGGCAGATGGCGCGTTCGATCGAGTCCAGGTCCTTGCGGCTCATCTTGCCGGCGGCGCAGGCGCCCACGGCTTCGAAGGCGTCGATCAGGGTGACTTCCTTCTCCGAGCCGTCCTCCATCTTCGCGAAGCCGGGCATGATCGTGCCGGCGTAGAGGAACACCGAGGAGAGGTTCAGGCGGGCGGCGGCCATCAGCATGCCCGGCAGCGACTTGTCGCAGCCGGCGAGCAGCACGGAACCGTCGAGGCGCTCGGCCATCATGACCGTTTCCACCGAGTCGGCGATGACCTCGCGGGAGACCAGCGAGAAGTGCATGCCCTCGTGCCCCATGGAAATGCCGTCGGAGACGGAGATGGTGCCGAACTGCATCGGGAAACCGCCGCCGGCGTGGACGCCTTCCTTGGCGCCTTGGGCCAGCCGGTTCAGCGACAGGTTGCAGGGGGTGATTTCGTTCCAGGAGCTGGCGATGCCGATCTGCGGCTTGACGAAGTCCTCGTCGCCCATCCCTACGGCTCGGAGCATGCCGCGCGCCGGAGCGGCGTGGATGCCATCGGTTACTACCCGGCTACGGGGCTTGATGTCTGGGGTTGCGTCCGCACTCATGGCATCGATTCTATGACCCGCGCCGCCATGGCAGGGCCATATTACGACGGCGGCGCCTCGCCCGGCCCGGCGCCCGCGTCCCGGGCCGCCC
>NZ_JBNHGL010000110.1:0-9356 GCF_059091245.1 Arthrobacter sp. Y3225116 | reverse complement strand
GTCGCCCGGGACACGGCCACGGTCACCAGGAACGCCGCCGGAACCGTCCAGGCCGCCGGCTGTCCCAGCGGCTCGGCCCAGGCGCCCAGTTTCGGTCCCGCCACCGCAGCCGCCAGCAGTGAACCGCCGCAGAGCACCGCCCCCGACACCATGCCGGCAATGGCGCCGGCGTCGGTGAGGCCGCGCCACCAGATGCCCAGCAGCAAGAGCGGGCAAATGGTCGAGGCGGTGAACGCGAAGACCGTGCCCACGCTGCCGGCCAGGGCCAGCGATTCGGTGCCCAGGGCGATGCCCAGCGGCACGATGGCCGACAGCACGGCGGCCAGCCGGAAGCCCCTGACGCTGCCGCGGAACAGGTCCTGGCTGACCACCCCGGCCAGGGACACCACCAGCCCGGAGGTGGTGGAGAGGAACGCCGCGAACGCGCCCGCCACCACGCACGCGCTCAAGAGGTCGCCGGCCAGGCCGTCCACAATCCGCCCCGGCAGCAGCAGCACCGTGGCGTCGGACTGGCTGCCGCCGGCCAGCCGCGGGGTGTGCAGCCTGCCGAGGATGCCATAGATGGTGGGGAAGAGGTAGAACAGCGCCAGCAGCCCCAGCACCAGCTGCGTGGTGCGGCGGGCGGCGGCACCGTCGGGATTGGTGTAGAAACGCACCAGCACGTGCGGCAGCCCCAGCGTGCCGAAAAGCAGGGCAACGATCAGCGAGATATTCCGGTACAGCGATGCTTCGCCGACGACATCCAGCGACGGGTCGAAGGCCGCGCCGCCGCCGGTGGCCGACTGGCCCGAACCGGCGAGGACCAGCAGGATGAACACCACCGGGACGGCCAGGGCCGTGAGTTTCAGCCAATACTGGAAGGCCTGCACGAAGGTGATGGAGCGCATGCCGCCGGTGACCACGGACAGCACCACCACGACGACGACGGCGAGGGCGCCTGCCCAGCCCGGCAGGCCCGTGGCGATGCGCACGGTCAGGGCGGCCCCGTGCAGCTGCGGCACGATGTACAGCCAGCCGACCGCTATCACCAGCAGGCTGGTGACGCGGCGGGCGGCGGTGGAATCGAGCCGTGCCGCGGCGAAGTCGGGAATCGTGTACGCGCCGGAGCGGCGCAGCGGGGCGGCCACGAACAGCAGAAGCATCAGATAGCCGGCGGTGTATCCGACGGGGAACCAGAGCGCGTCGATGCCCGAGACCAGGATCAGCCCTGCCACGCCCAAAAAGCTTGCGGCCGAGAGGTATTCGCCGCCGATGGCCGATGCATTCCACCACGGCTTGACCGTCCGCGAGGCGACGTAGAAATCACCGGTGGTGCGCGAAATCCGCAGCCCGTAGATGCCGATCAGCACGGTGGCGGCGCAGACCGCGGCCACCGCCGCCAGCCCGGCGGCCGCGTTCACTGCCTCGTCCCCGGGTCAACCCGGTCGGCCGTCAACTCGCGGAAGCGGCGCTCGTTGCGGGCGGCCGCCCGGTTGTAGAGCGCGGCGCACGCCAGGATGATCGGGTAGATCCCGATGCCCAGCAGCAGCCAGGGGAGCGGGACGGTGAACACGGTCAGCGTGCCCGTGAGCGGTACCAGCGCGATCAGCACGGCCATGCCCAGCAGGATCAGCCCGAATCCGGCCGCCACCACGACGGCCAGGCGCAATTGGGAACGGACCAGGGACCGCACGAAGAGTTCGCCGACCTCGGACTGCTCGGCCACCTCGCGGGAGAAGGTGTAGCCGCCCGCAGGCCGGGGCGCGGCCGAACGCGGCGCGGTGACGCGGACCCGCTGCCGGAAACCGGCCGACGGAACCTGTGCATCGCCGTCGGGCAGCGGGGCGCCGTCGGGCAGCGGGGCGCCGCCGTCGTCACCAGGGGGAACCTCGCCGCGGCCGGGACCGCTGCTCATCCGCGCGGCCTCACCCGCGTGGCCTCCAGCCTGTCGCGGACGGCGGGCAGATGACGCCGGCTGACGGGCAGTTCCGCACCGCCGACCAGCAGGCTGGCCCTCCCGGCGCTGGTGCGCATCTGCTGGATTTGGTCCATCGCCACCAGGTAGGACCGGTGGATCCGGAGGTAGCCGGCGTCCGCCCACTGACGCTCCAGGTCGTTGAGCGGCACCCGGATCAGGTAGCTGGAGTCGGCCGTGTGCAGCCGGGCGTAATCGCCCTGGGCCTGCACATACTGGATCTCGTCGCGCCGGATCATCTTGGTAATGCCGCCCTGGTCAACGGTGACGACTTCAGGCTTGGCGGCGCCGCCGTCTTCCATCAGTTCGCAGATCCGGCGCACGGATTCCGCCAGCCGGTCTGCCCGCACCGGCTTGAGCAGATAGTCCACGGCGGCCAGCTCGAAGGCCTGCAGCGCCTTGTCCTCATCGGCGGTCACGAAAACGACGGCGGGCGGGCGGCTGAAGCGGGAAATGACCTTGGCGATGTCCAGCCCGGTCAGGGCCGGCATGTGGATGTCCAGAAAGAGCGCGTCCACGTCGTGACGCTCCAAGGCACGCAGCGCTTCGGCGCCGCTGGTGGCCTTGTGGACCTCCCCGATCCGGGAATCCCGGGCGAGCAGGTACGCCAGGGCCTCGACGGCGGGGGCTTCGTCATCGGCGACAACCACATTGACCATGGCCCACAGTCTATTAGGCCCCGGGGTGTAGCTCCGCGCCGGACGCTTCAGTCCACCAGGTTCCCGGGCTGGAACTTGGGTAGCCGCAGCGTGACCAGCGTGCCGGCACCGGGCGCCGTGTCGACCACCAGGCCGTGTTCGTCGCCGTAGACCTGCCGCAGCCTCACGTCCACGTTGCGCAAGCCCACATGGTCGCCTTCGGCGCGGCCGGCCAGCACGGTGCGCAGCCGCTCCGGATCCATGCCCACGCCGTCGTCTTCAATGGTCACCACGGCGTAGGCCCCGGCGTCGTGGGCGGTGATGGTGATCTGCCCCGGCCCTTCCTTGGCTTCGATCCCGTGGCGCACCGCGTTCTCCACCAAGGGCTGCAGGGAGAGGAACGGTATGACGGTGCTGAGGACTTCGGGGCCGATCTGCAGGCTGACCCTGAGCCGGTCACCGAACCGGGCCCGTTCCAGCAGCAGGTAGCGGTCGATCGATTTCAGTTCCTCCGCCAGGGTGGTGAAGTCTCCGTGCCGCCGGAAGGAGTAGCGGGTGAAGTCGGCGAACTCGATCACCAGCTCCCGTGCCCGCGCCGGGTCGGTGAGGATGTAGGAGGCGATGGCGTTCAGGGCGTTGTAGATGAAGTGCGGGCTGATCTGGGCCCGGAGCGCGCGCACCTCGGCCTCCATCAGCAAGGTCCGCGAGGTGTCCAGTTCGGCTAGTTCGATCTGCGTGGCCACCCAGGCCGCGACCTCGTTGGTGGCCCGCACGAGCGACGCGGCGACGTGTCCGGTGTAGGCGCCGACGGTGCCGACCACCCGGTCCTGGACCCGGATCGGGGCGAAGACCGCTTCCGTCGGGCCGCCGTCCCGGGCGGCGGCCCCCCGCGGGACCCGGCCCTCCGGCAGCAACTGATCGCCGCGGAAGACCCGGGTGCGTCCCGATCCGATGGTCTTGCCAGCCAGGCGCAGGGCCGACTCCGGCGGCTGGCCGGCGCCGTCCCAGCCGAGCACATCGTCCAACCCGGTCAACACCAGCACCTCGGAGCCCAACAGGCCGCGCAGGTGCTTGCTCGCCTTGCCGGCGCCGGCCGGCGTCAGTCCGGCGCGCAGGTACTGGCCGGCAAGCCCCGCGGTATGCAGCGTGGCGTAGGTTGCGCGGTCGGCCTCGGAGCCAAGGTCCCGGTAGGACCGGGTCAGCTTAAAGCCCACCAGCGCGATCACCGCCACCGCCGCCGCGGCCAGGGCGGCGATGAGCGCGATGTCCACGGCCGGGCTGAGCATGCCCTCCAGCCTAGCCGCCGGACGGCCGGGCCGATTGCAGCTCGGCGCACGGAGGTGCCGTTCACCGCAGCCGGAGAGCCGTTGGGCGACCCGACCCGCCCGGCCGCTGGCCACCGGCCCCGCCAGCTAGCAGAGTGATCGCAGTCACACACGCCACGCGTGTGCCCGAAGAGGAGGAAAAGATGGGCAACAACCCTCACCCGGACGCCGGAACCGCCGCGGCCGTGGACTTCCGAGAGGTCCAAGGCAGTCCGGAATTCACCGAGCTGCGCAGGCGCCACCGCTCATTCGTGTTCCCGATGGCAGTGGCCTTCCTGCTGTGGTACTTCGCCTACGTGCTCCTGGCCGACTACGCGCACGACTTTATGTCCACCAAGCTGTGGGGCAACATCAACGTCGGCCTGGTCCTGGGCCTGCTGCAATTCGTGAGCACCTTCGCCATCACCACCTGGTACGTCCGCTACGCCAACAGGAAGCTGGACCCGATCGCCACTGACATCCGCCGCAGCCTCGAGGACGAGGGTGTCGGCCTACCGGAGGACACCAAATGAACCACTCCGTCACCATCCCGCTGGCCGTCACGGCGGACGACATTAAGGATTCCACCTGGATCAACATCCTGATCTTCGCGCTGTTCGTCGGCGTGACGCTGGTAGTGGTGCTGCGGGCCAGCCGGAATAACAAGACCGCCGCCGACTACTACGCGGCGGGCCGGTCCTTCAGCGGCGGCCAGAACGGCACCGCCATTGCCGGCGACTACCTGTCGGCCGCATCGTTCCTGGGCATCTGCGGCGCGATCGCGATTAACGGCTACGACGGTTTCCTGTACTCGATCGGCTTCCTGGTGGCGTGGCTGGTGGCCCTGCTGCTGGTGGCCGAACTGCTGCGCAACACCGGCAAGTTCACCATGGCAGATGTGCTCTCCTTCCGGCTGCGGCAGCGCCCGGTGCGGATCGCCGCGGCCATCACCACGCTGGCGGTGTGTTTCTTCTACCTGCTGGCGCAGATGGCCGGCGCCGGCGGCCTTGTCTCGCTGCTGATCGGCATCGACTCCAAGCTGGGACAGTCCCTGGTGATCATCGTCGTCGGCGCGCTGATGATCCTCTACGTCCTGGTCGGCGGCATGAAGGGCACCACCTGGGTCCAGATCATCAAGGCCTGCCTGCTGATCGCCGGTGCGTTCATCATGACCGTCTGGGTGCTGGCACTGCACGGCTTCAACCTGTCCGAGCTGCTGGGTGCCGCCGTGGATACCGCCGGCAATCCCGAGTTGCTCAATCCGGGCCTGCAGTACGGGGTCTCGGAGGCGTCCAAGCTGGACTTCATCTCGCTGGCGCTTGCCCTGGTGCTGGGCACCGCGGCCCTGCCGCACGTGCTGATGCGCTTTTACACCGTACCCACGGCCAAGGAGGCCCGCCGGTCCGTGGTCTGGGCCATCTGGCTGATCGGCGCGTTCTACCTGTTCACCCTGGTGCTGGGCTACGGCGCCGCGGCCCTGATCGGCCCGGAAGCCATCAAGAGCGCTCCGGGCGGGGTCAACTCAGCCGCGCCGCTGCTGGCCTTCGCGCTCGGCGGCCCGGTGCTGCTGGGGCTGATCTCCGCGGTCGCATTCGCCACCATCCTGGCGGTGGTGGCCGGCCTGACCATCACCGCGGCCGCCTCCTTCGCGCACGATATCTACGCGAACGTGGTGCGCAAGGGACAGGTCGACTCGGCCGGCGAGGTCAAGGTGGCCCGCCGCACGGTGGTGGTCATCGGCGTCGTCTCCATCCTCGGCGGCATCGGCGCGCAGGGCCAGAACGTGGCCTTCCTCGTGGCCCTGGCGTTCGCGGTGGCCGCCTCCGCCAACCTGCCCACCATCGTCTACTCGCTGTTCTGGAAGCGCTTCACCACCCAGGGCGCGGTGTGGAGCATGTACGGCGGCCTGGGCGCGGCCATCGTCCTGATCGCGTTCTCCCCGGTGGTCTCCGGAAAGGAGACGTCGATGATCCCCGGCGCGGACTTCGCCATCTTCGGCCTGAACAACCCGGGCATCGTCTCCATCCCGCTCGCGTTCTTCCTGGGCTGGCTGGGAACCGTGCTGGACAAGAACCGCGAGGACGCGTCCAAGCAGGCCGAAATGGAGGTCCGCTCGCTCACCGGCGTCGGTGCGGAGAAGGCCACGGTTCACTGAGACGACGACGGCGGCGCGCGCCTGCTGCAACGCGCCGCCACAGATAACCCTGCGGGCCCGGCGGTCGATTGCCGGGCCCGCAGCCATGCGGGTCGCCTGACAGTCAGCCGGTTGCCCGGGCCCCGCGGGAGAGCAGCGGTTCGATCCGGAACGGGATCAGTTCGTGCATGGCCAGCGACGTGTCGGTCCGCTCCACGCCGTCGATCGCCAGGATCTTGCCGTTGACGCGGAACAGGTCCTCGGCGCCCTCGGAGACGACGCGGGCCAGGATATCCGCCTGGCCCGTGATGCCGATCGCTTCGAGTACCTCCGGAATGCGGGCCAACTCGTCGGTGATTTGTTGCAGTTTCGGCTGGTGCACGTGGATGTGGATGAAGGCCGCCAGCGGGTACCCCACGGCGGCGGGATTGATCCGCCGGTCGAAGGCAAGGAACACCTGGTCCTTTTCCAGCCGGGCCATGCGCGCCTGCACCGTGTTGCGGGACAGGCCCAGGATCTGCGCCAGGGCCACGACGGTCCGGCGCGGATCCTGCGTCAGGGCTCCCAGTAACCGCAGGTCGGTGCCGTCCAGATTCCGCATATTGCGCAGACTAGCACGGCCTGCCCGGCCCCGACAGGGCATCCTGCTCAGTTTTTGTCGGGATCATTGCGCTACTTGCGGGATGTGAGTAGTGTCACAGTCAACCGCGGGCAAAGGTGCAGGCGGGGCTGTCCGGCGCCGGGAGGTCCACAAGACCTTCCCGGCCCTGAAGACGCAAAGGGAGTGTCGCAAGTGTCCTTACCAGGCACGGACCCGGCCGGTCCGCATTACCAGGAAAGCTACATCCAACTGCTCGCGCCGGACGGCACGCGGGCCCCCAGCGGGGAGTTCGACCCCTGGCTGGAGGATATCGACGGCGACCGACTCGCCGGCCTCTACCAGGACATGGTGGTGGTCCGCCGCCTGGACCAGGAAGCCACCGCCTTGCAGCGGCAGGGAGAGCTCGCCTTGTGGCCGCCGCTGCTGGGGCAGGAAGCGGCCCAGATCGGTTCCGGCCGCGCCCTGCGCAAGGACGACTTCGTCTTCTCCAGCTACCGGGAAAACGGCGTCGCGTACTGCCGCGGCGTGGACCTGACCGACATGATCCGTGTCTGGCGCGGCAACAGGCCCTCCGGCTGGAACCCCTACGAGATCAACATGGCCACCCCGCAGGTCATCATCGGCGCCCAAACGCTGCACGCCACCGGCTATGCCATGGCGGTCAAGTTCGACGGCGACGACGCCGTGGCGGTGACGTATTTCGGCGACGGCGCCACCAGCCAGGGCGACGTGAACGAGGCCATGGTGTTTGCCGCCAGCTTCCAGGCACCGGTGATCTTCTTCTGCCAAAACAACCAGTGGGCGATCTCCGAACCGGTGTCGCTGCAGGCCCAGGGCAAACTTTCCGACCGGGCGCCCGGATTCGGCATCCCCAGCTACCGGGTGGACGGCAACGACGTCCTGGCCTGCCTGGCGGTGACCCGCCGGGCGTTGGAGCACGCGCGCAGCGGCGGCGGCCCCTCCTTCATCGAAGCGGTCACCTACCGGATGGGACCGCACACGACCGCGGACGATCCCACCCGCTACCGCGACGCGAACGAGCTGGAGGATTGGAAGAGCCGGGATCCGATCGACCGGCTGGCCGCCCATCTGGCGGCCGAGGGCCTGTTGGACGAGGGCCTGCAACAGCGGGTCCGGGACGCCGCCGACCGGGCCGCGGCCGAGATGCGGGCCGGCTGCACGACCATGGCCGACCCTGAGGACTTGGAACTGTTCGAGAACGTCTACGTGGCGCCGCACCCCGTGCTGGCGGAACAGCGCGCGCACTACGAGCGCTATCTTGATTCGTTCGACGCTGCCGAGGGAGGCCGCTGATGACTACCATGACGTTTGGACGCGCCATCAACACCGGGCTGCGCAAGGCCCTGGAGAACGACCCCAGGGTGGTGATCATCGGCGAGGACATCGGAGCGTTGGGCGGGGTGTTCCGCATCACCGACGAACTGCAAAAAGACTTCGGCGCCCACCGGGTGATCGACGCCCCGCTGGCCGAGTCCGCGATCCTGGGCACCGCCGTCGGGATGGCCTACCGGGGCTACCGGCCGGTCTGCGAAATCCAGTTCGACGGCTTCATCTACCCGGCGTTCGACCAGATCGTCAGCCAGGTAGCCAAGCTGCACTACCGCACCCGCGGCCGGGTCAAGATGCCGCTGACCATCCGGGTGCCCTTCGGCGGCGGCATCGGCGCGGCCGAACACCACTCCGAATCCCCGGAGGCGTATTTCACCCACACCTCCGGGCTGCGGGTGGTGGCAGTGTCCAACCCGCAGGACGCCTGCACGATGATCCAGCAGGCCATCGCCGCCGACGATCCGGTGGTCTACTTCGAGCCGAAGCGGCGGTACCACACCAAGGGCGAAGTGGACGAGAATGCGCTGGAGTCCGCCCTGCCGATGGGCAGCGCCCGGGTGGAGGTGCCCGGGTCCGACGTGACCCTGGTGGCCTACGGCGCGCTGGTCCAGACGGCGCGGGAGGCGGCCCAGGCCGCCGAGGACGACGGCGTGTCGGTGGAAGTCATCGACCTGCGCTCGCTGTCGCCGCTGGACTTTCCCACCGTGGAGGCCTCGGTGCGCAAGACCGGCCGCCTGGTGATCACGCACGAGGCCGCCCGGACCGGCGGGCTTGGCGCGGAGATCGCGGCCAGCCTGACCGAGCGCTGCTTCTATCATCTGGAACACGCTCCCGTGCGGATCGCCGGGATGGACATTCCCTACCCTCCGGCCAAGCTGGAGCGGCATCACCTCCCGGACCTGGACCGCATCCTGGACGGGGTGGACCGGGCGCTCGGCCGGCCCAACTCGCTGACCGGACTGGAGGACTGAAGCCGTGGGGATCAAGGTATTTAAGTTGCCGGACCTGGGCGAGGGGCTCACCGAGTCGGAGATCGTCAGCTGGAGCGTGGCCGAGGGCGACGCGGTCCAGCTCAACCAGATCCTGGGCGAGGTGGAAACCGCCAAGGCCGTGGTCGAGCTGCCCTCGCCGTTCGCCGGAGTGGTCCGGACCCTGCATGAGGTACCCGGCACTACGGTCAGCGTGGGCGAGCCGATCGTCTCCATCGAGGTGGAAGACGCGGGGCAGGGCGACGACGGCGCGAAGGCCGCCGGAAGGCCGCCGGAGCCGCGCCGCGAGGCGAACCTGGTGGGGTACGGTGCGGCCGCCGAAGGGAACGGGCGGCCGGCCCGGCGCCCGCGCAAGACCGGCCCGCGCAAGACCATAGGGGCGGCGG
>NZ_JBNHGL010000109.1:0-9371 GCF_059091245.1 Arthrobacter sp. Y3225116 | reverse complement strand
CCGGGAGGCGGCCGCCGGGGAGGCACCGCCGGGAGGCGGCCGCCGCCGTCGTCATTCCCGCCGGGCCGGACGGCATCGGTCACACTCGCGGCAAAACGTCCGTCACACTTGCCGGGCCCGTACCGGCGGCTTGACGATGTTCGCTACGCTAGGCACCTGCAGTCCCGCCAACGGCGGCCGGACGAGGGCTGGGCGATGCGCGCATCTTCCCGGCCGGATGGGGGATCAGTGCTCGCGGAAGTCTACTCAGAGTACGACGTGCAGCTTGGCCGGGATGGCCTCCTGGTGCTGACTGTCCGGCGCGGCCTCAGCGTCGGTGCCGAGCTCGCGCAGCACATCGTCGACCACCTCCTCGACGTCGCCGGGGACCGGCAGGTAGCGGTGCTGCTGAAAATGGCCGGCGTGCGCTGGGTGACTCCGGAGGCGCGGCTGATCGCCGATACCTTCACGCCGTGCGTTGCCCTCGCGGTGCTCGGCAACGGGGCGGTCGATCGGGTGCTCGCCAGCTTCTTCGTACGGATTTTCGCGAAGGATGACTTCCCGACGGGATATTTCGACGGCGAGGCCGAGGCGCGTCAGTGGCTGGCGACACATGCCGGACGCCTTGCCGCGGTGGAGACGGAATAAGTCCGTGCTGCGGCTGGGTTGCCCTTGATGGAACCATTTGCAGCTGCAGGATAGGAAAACTCCATGGCGGATACCCAGAACACCACGTCCCTGGCCGATTTGCTGGCCGAATATGACGTGGCCGAGCACGACCATGCGGTGGCCGAGCGCAACAGCGGGATGCAGCACATCCATAACCACGCCAACGGGGACATTGTGTGGTTCCCCACTTGGCAGAAAAACCGCGAGACGACCGACTGGGAAGCCGCAGTCCAGGAGTTCTCTGCAGAATTCGAGGCCGCCGCCGGGAGCGGCGCGGATGCCGCCGAAGCCGCAGCGGCCCTGGCGTCCTCCCGGCTGCAGGCCCTGCTGGAACTGGCTGCCGACGCCCCGGACGCCAATGTGTTTATCCGCGAGAACCTGGCCCGTTTCCTGTCGGAAACCTGGGCGCTCGGCGACGCCTACGCGCTCAAGAGCGGGAAGGAACTCCCGGGGACGGCGACGCCGGCCGGGATCTTCGCTTCGTTCCCGTACGAGGTCTACGCGCGGGACGGCGGCAGCTTTGCCACCGCGCTGTGGAACGACCTGGTGGACGCCCGCAAGAACCGGATCGCCGCTGAAGAGGCCGAGCGCAAGGCGCTGAAGCCGGTCTCCAAGAAGGCCCGGAAGGCCGCCGAGCGCAAGGCAGCAGCCCGGAAGCGTTAGCCGCAGCACCTTCCGGGGCTCCCCGAGGGGCCCCCGGAAGGTGGGCGGGCCCGGAAGGTGTGCCCCGCCGTCGTGGTTCCGACTCAGAGGAACAACAGGAGCAGGACCACCAGCGGCAGGACCGACTGGGCCAGCGCACTCTGCCACAGGCGGCGTTCGGAGAACCAGAGCACGGCCCCGAGGATCACGTGGGCGATGCAGGTGAAGACGATGATGGTTTCGCCGGTGGCCGGGCCGCCGTCGGCGGCGATGATCACGCCGGCGAGGGCGCCCAGACCCCAGACCATGTTGTAAAACCCCACGTTGATGGTCCAAAGCCGCACCGCGCCCAGGTCCTCCGGCCGGATGAGGAACAACCGGTGGAAGCGCTGGTCGCGGTAGAAGAAGGCCTCCGCCGCGCCAACGGCAATCAACATCACTCCGAAGAGCGCCGCCAGGACGTACGCCGCCACCGTCATGGACCCAGTGTGGCCCGGCCGGTGCGCGAACGGAAGCGGCGTTTAAGCCAGGCGGGTGCCCAGGCCAGGCGGGCGGTCAGGCCAGACGGGCGGTCAGGCCAGGCGGGTGGTCAGGCCAAGGGGCGGTTAGGCCAAGCGGGTGAGCCAGCCCCGGGAGTCCTCCACGGCGCCGGTCTGGATGCCGAGCAGCTCCTGGCGGATGGACATGGACACGTCGCCGGACCGGGCGCTCGGCGAGGCGATGCTCCAGCCGTCGGCCTTCAGCTCGCCGATCGGGGTGATCACCGCGGCCGTGCCGCAGGCGAAGGCTTCGGTGATGTCCCCCGCCGCCACGCCGTCGCGCCATTCGTCGATGGTGATCTTGCGTTCCTGCACGTCCAGGCCGCGGTCCTTGGCCAGCTCGATCACCGAGGAACGGGTGACGCCGTGCAGGATGTGGCCGTTCAGCTCCGGAGTGACCAGGCTGCCGTCCTTGAACACGAAGAACACGTTCATCCCGCCGAGTTCTTCGATGGCGTTGTCGTTGAACTTGTCCAGGAACAGCACCTGCTGGCAGCCGTTGGCTTCGGCTTCCAGCTGCGCGGCCAGGGACGCGGCGTAGTTGCCGCCGCACTTGGCCTCGCCGGTACCGCCTTCGCCGGCGCGGGAGTAGCGGTCGGAGAGCCAGATGGACACCGGCTTGAGCTCGCCGCCGAAGTAGTTGCCGGCCGGCGAGGCGATCACACGGTAGGACACCTCGTGGGCGGGGCGCACGCCCAGGAACGCCTCGGTGGCGATCATGAACGGACGCAGGTACAGCGCCTCGCCGTCGCCGGAGGGAACCCAGGCTTTGTCGGTGGTGACCAGCTGGCGCAGGGACTCGATGAAGGTTTCCTCCGGCAGCTCCGGAAGGGCCAGCCGGCGCGCCGAGGTGTTCAGGCGGGCGGCGTTGGCCTCGGCCCGGAAGGTCCAGACGGATCCGTCGTCGTGCTGGTAGGCCTTGAGGCCCTCGAAGATCTCCTGGCCGTAGTGCAGCACCGCGGCGGCCGGATCCATCATGATGGGCCCGTAAGGCTCGATCCGCGCATTCGACCAGCTGCCCTTGCCGTCGGCGTCGACCTTGTAGTCGACGACGGCCGTGTGGTCCGTGAAGTGCTTGCCGAAGCCCGGGTTCGCCAAAATGGCGGCGCGCTCCTCGGCGCTCTTCGGACGTTCCGAGAGCTGCTGGCTAAATTCGAGGGGTTCAGTCATGGTTCCTCCGCGGTGAGGGCACGCCCTTGTGCGTCAAATAATGATTCTGGTTAGTAACCGTTAACTACCCTACTGCCAAAGCGGCGGTGATCGCATCGCCGATTTCCGCAGTGGTGCGGGAGGCACTCCCCCGGGTTGCGACGTCGTGCTCCACCGCCTGCTGCACGCGGGCGGCCGCGTCCGCGAGGCCCAGGTGCTCCAGCAGCAGGGCCACCGACAGGATGGCTGCCGTGGGGTCGGCCTTCTGCTGGCCGGCGATGTCCGGCGCCGAGCCGTGGACCGGCTCGAACATGGACGGCGCGGTGCGGTCCATGTTGATGTTGCCCGACGCCGCCAGGCCGATGCCGCCGGTGATGGCGGCGGCCAGGTCGGTGATGATGTCGCCGAACAGGTTGTCGGTGACGATCACGTCGAAGCGGGCCGGGTCCGTGACCATGAAGATGGTGGCCGCGTCGATGTGCAGGTAGTCGACGGCGACGTCCGGGAACTCGGCGCCGACCGTCTCCACGGTGCGCCGCCACAGGTGCCCGGCGTGGACCAGCACGTTGTGTTTGTGGACCAGGGTGAGCTTCTTGCGTCGGCCGGACGCGCGGCGGAAGGCATCGCGGACCACGCGCTCCACCCCGTGTGCGGTGTTGACCGAGACCTCGGTGGCGATTTCGTGCGGGGTGCCCACGCGCAGGGCGCCGCCGTTGCCCACGTAGGGCCCCTCGGTTCCTTCGCGGACGACGACGAAGTCCACCTCGCCCGGGTTTGCCAGCGGGCTGGCCACGCCGGGCAGCAGCTTGGCCGGGCGCAGGTTCACGTAGTGGTCGAGGGAGAAGCGCAGCTTGAGCAGCATTTCCCGCTCGATGACGCCGGACGGAATCCGGGTGTCGCCGGGGGCGGCGCCGACGGCGCCGAAAAGGATCGCGTCATGCTTGCGGAGCCGCTCCAGCGTCTCCTCGGGCAGGGTCTCGCCGGTGGCGAGCCAGTGCTCGGCGCCCAGCGGGTATTCGGTCAGGTCGAAGGTGGCGCCGCCGTCGGCAGTGGCCGCCGTGAGGACCTTCACCGCCTCCGCCACGACCTCCGGTCCGATGCCGTCGCCGGGAATGACTGCCAGGGAGAATGCCTTCGCTGCTGCGCTCATGGCTTCAAGTTTAGGAAACCATTCCACATTCTGGGCAAACCGTCCCAGAATGTGAACACTTCCGGCCCCAGGCTCAGACCTGGGCATGACGCGGACCGCGGTCTTCACGGCCTAGAGTTTTCCGTCATGGGCATGCACCACAACATCTACCGCTGGTTCCAGGCCAACACCGGCAAGGTCGACCTGATCCTGATGCTGGCGGCGTTCGCCGTGCTGCCGCTGTCCTACGTGGCGATGGGCAGCCTGGCACCGTTTATCCTCTCCGCCCTCCTCATCATTCCGCTGGCCTGGCGGCGGACGCGCCCGTGGCAATCCGGCGTGGCCATGGCCGTTGCCGCGCTGCTGAACGTCGCGCTCCTGGCCGAGCCGGTCCCGGCCCACATTTTTGTCCTGGCCACGGTGTACTCGCTGGCGGCCTACGGACCGCGCGGGGCGAGCCTGGGCGGACTGGTGCTGGCGCTGCTGGGCGGTGCCCTCTACGTGGTGCGGTACATGATCACCGAGCCGCTCACCGCGGGCACGGCACCGTTTTACCTGATCGCGCTCGTGGCCATTGATGCCGTGGTGCTGGTCTGCTGGACCTTCGGCGACCTGGTGCGGAACCGCCGGCTCACGGTACAGGCGCTCGAGGACCGGGCCCGCCGGCTGGAGGTGGAGCGGCAGCAGGAGCGGGACCTCGCCGCCGCCGACGAGCGGAGCCACATAGCCCGCGAGATGCACGATATTGTGGCGCACTCGCTCTCGGTGATCATCACCCAGGCCGACGGCGCCCGGTACGCCAGCGCACAGAACCCGGCGGTTGCCACGGATACCCTGGCGACCATCGCGGACACCGGGCGAACCTCGCTGCGGGACATGCGCCGGCTGCTGGGGGTACTGCGCGGGGACGAGGTCGCGTCCACCCGGCCGCTGCCGACGCTGGCCGATGTGGAAACCCTCGTGGAAACCGTCCGGCGCTCCGGGCTCACGGTGCAGCTGGAACAGTCCGGCGAGCCACGGCGCCCGATGCCGGCCGGCGCCGAGCTGACCGGCTACCGGGTGGTGCAGGAGGGCCTGACCAATGTCCTCAAGCATGCCGGCCCGGAGGCCTCCGCCCGGGTCCACCTGCACTGGACCGCCCGCGGGCTCGGCTTGCACATTGACGACGACGGCCGAGGCGCCGCCGCCGATCCCGCCACCGCCGGCAGCCGGCAGGGCCTGACGGGAATGGCCGAACGGCTGGCGCTTTACGATGGAACCGTGGAGGCCGTTCCGCAAACCGGCGGCGGATTCCGCGTGCGCGCCTTCATCCCCTACACCGAAGCCTGAGCCCCGGGCACGCCCGAAGCGACGCGCCCTTGCGCGCGGAACTTAGCCGCCAGCGGCAGGACCGCCGACCCAGAAAGATCCCGATGACCGATTCTCCTATCCGCGTTGCCCTGGTGGACGACCAGCAGCTGGTCCGCGGGGGCTTCAAGATGCTGATCAACTCCCAGCCCGACCTCGAGGTGGTGGCCGAGGCAGGCGATGGACGCGAAGCGGTGACCGCGCTCGAAAGGGTGCGCTCCGACGTCGTGCTCATGGACGTGCGGATGCCGGGGATGGACGGGATTGAGGCGACCGCCAAGCTGCTCAAGACCGCGGCCGCTCAGCCCTGCGGTTCGGACCGGGCCGAGCTGAAGGTGGTGGTCCTGACTACGTTTGACCTGGACGAATACGCGCTGGCCGCCATCCAGGCCGGGGCCAGCGGATTTCTGCTCAAGGACGCGCCGCCGGAGGAGCTGCTGGAGGCCATCCGCACCGTCTACCGGGGAGACGCCGTCATCGCCCCGTCGACCACGCGGCGGCTGCTGGACCACGTGGCCCCGCTGCTGCGCACCCCCAGTCCGTCCCTCAGCCGGAACCATCGGGCGGTCGAGTCGCTGACCCCGCGGGAACGCGAGGTGTTCACGCTGATCGCCCGGGGGCTGTCGAACCCGGAGATCGCCGCCCGGCTGTTCCTGTCGGAGGCCACGGTGAAGACGCACGTGGGGCACATCCTCGCCAAGCTGAACGCCCGCGACCGGGTGCAGGCCGTGCTGATCGCCTACGAAACCGGAGTAGTCAGCCCGTAGCGGGCTCGGCGTCGGGCGCGCCTCCGGCTTTGGCATTTCCCCTCGCCACGGGCCGGTGGCCCTGGGCCGCGAGCGGTGGGCTGGGCTCCGGCCTCGAGTGTGGCCGCGCTTCCCGTGGGCCTTGCCAAGGATTAATAAGCATGCTTAGGTTAAATCGTTAAGGGCTGCGGGGATCATGCCCAACACGGGCACCGGACCCTCCAAAGACCCGGACCCTCCAAAGACCCGGACGCTCCAGAGACATCGGACGAATCCTAAGGAGACACCATGCTCGCCCAAGAACAAATCGACGGCCTGCTCAACCGCGGCGGAAACGTCGTGACGAACGACGGGGACAAAATAGGCTCCATCGGGCAGATCTATGCCGATGACGACAGCGGCCGGCCCACCTGGGTCACGGCCAAGACCGGCCTGTTCGGCTCCTCGGAATCGTTCGTCCCGCTCGAAGCCGCCCGCATCGAAGGTAACGACATCGTGGTCCCCTACACCAAGGACCAGATCAAGGACGCCCCGCGGGTTGACGTGGACGGCTACCTTGAGCCCGCAGAGGAGGACCGGCTCTACGCGCACTATCAGCTGGGCGGCGGCCGGACTTACACCGACGCCACGAGCGGCCGGGACACCGACTACACCACTACCGGCACCGGCACCGGGCAGTACGGCAGCGACGACGCCCGCGGCACGTATACCGAGGACGCTCCGGGCACGGTGGGCCGGGACACTTCCGGTCCCACGACCGACGACGCCATGACGCGCTCCGAGGAGCGCCTGCATGTCGGCACCGAGAAGCAGGCGACCGGCCGGGCCAGGCTGCGCAAGTACGTCACCACCGAAAATGTCACCACGACCGTTCCGGTCCAGCGCGAGGAAGTGCGCATCGAACGCGAACCGATCACCGACGCCAACCGCGGTGACGCCATGGCGGGCCCCGATCTGAGCGAAGAGGAACACGAGGTCACGCTCCACGAGGAGCGGCCGGTTGTGGAGAAGGAGACCGTCCCGGTGGAACGGGTCCGGCTCGAAAAGGACACCGTCACCGACGAGGTTAGGGTCGACGAAGAGGTGCGTAAGGAAAACATCGAGACCGACGGCACAGACAACGACACCCGTCGTCGCTAGCCCAGGGCTGGCCGACGCGAAAGGCCGGGGCAGGGAGCACTCCCTGCCCCGGCCTTTCGTTTGCCCGGGCAGTAGGGGCGCCACCTGCCGCCGGCAGGCCCTTGCCGTAGCACTGCGAGCGCGAGGCATTCTCATCGCCTCAGGGCTGTCCGGTCAGGAGACCGCTGAGCAGCTGTTCCAGTCCGATGCAAAAGTCCGTTCGACGGCGCGCTTACAAATTGCCGTCGGCGAAGGAACCGAAGATCTTGCGGGTCTTGGCATCCATGGGCAGCATGTACTGGCCGTCCGCGCTGTAGCCGAAGCCGGGCTCGGGGACCTGGTGCCCTACCTTGGCCGGCTTGGTCTTGTAGACCCAGGCGCCCAGCGTCAGCGCCTGCTCCGCGCTCAGGTTGGTTTCGACCAGCGGATCGGCGGCGGTGAGCAGGTCGACCAGCCCGGCCGGCCCGCTCATCTTGGCCACGGCGGCGAATCCGAGCAACAGTACCCCCTGGTGCGCGGAGCGGCCGAAGTCTCCGTTGCGCAGGGTCTTCCGCTCCCGGGCGTAGTCCAGCGCCGTCTCGCCGTCGAGCTTGCTCTTGCCCGCCTTGACGTCCAGCACCGGGATCGGGGCGTCAACGGTGACGCCGCCTACTTCATCGACCAGGTCCTCGAATTGCCTGAAACCGGTGAGGATGTAGCCCTCCACCTTCAGGCCGGTCACGTCCGACACGACCTTCTGCTGTGCCTTGGGTCCGCCCCGCATCATGGCCGCGTTGATCTTCGCCTGGCCGCCGCCCGGCATGTCCACCCAGAGGTCCCGCGGAATGCCCAGGATGCCGCCTCCGCCCTTGCCGTCCACGCCGATCACCTGAAGGGCATCGGCCCGCGCTTCACGAACCTTCTCGCCCTTACTCTTCTGCGCGTCGGAGCCTATGAGCAGCACGTGGCGCTTGCCGCCCAGAACGGTTTTGTCGACGTCGAGCGAGGGCCACCAGCCGCCCACCGCCGTCCACGTTCCGTCCTTGTCGACGGCGAGGGTCACATCGTCGCCGGAGGTCAGGACGGCCATCTCCTGCCCGTTCCATTTACCGGTTGCAGCCTTGACCGTGGTTTTGGCTTCGACCGGGGTGCGGTCTGCGAGCGCACCAGCAGTAATCTTGTTGGCCGCAACGTCGCCGCCCTCGTAGATGGCCGTGGCCAGCTCGGCCAGGGGTTCGGGCATCTTACCGGTCTCGACCTTGCTGGGGCTGGGAGTTGCCGAGTGCAGCGGGCGGGGCTGCTCGGCCTTCGGCGCGCAGCCGGTCAGGAGGAGAAGGGAGACGAGCGGGAGCGCGGCGAGGCGGGCAAGTTTCATGGCTTTATGTTCCCGCTTACCCGGCCGCCGTGCAAAGGTTTCACCGCATGACGGCGCTGCGCCCGCTCAGACAGCCCCTCCCGTCGGCGGGGTACTCTCCACCCTGGGTATGAGCCGGCGGGCAGCGGAGACCAGACCTGCGGCTGATCCGCACCGGGCGCGGTTTCCATAGCGTAAGGGTATGACGACCAGTACTGAGCAAACCCCCGCCGCCGCTGCCCCGGGCGGCGCCACCCCGGCGGCCGCGGCCCGCGGCCTGAACAAGACCTACGGCACCGGCGACACCCGCGTCCACGCCCTGAAGGAGGTGGACGCCACTTTTGAGGCCGGCTCGTTCACCGCGATCATGGGCCCGTCCGGCTCGGGCAAGTCCACGCTGATGCATTGCCTGGCCGGGCTGGACACCGCGATGCGGGCAACCTCTGGATCGGCGGGACCGAGATCACCTCGCTGAACGACTCCCAGCTGACCAGGCTGCGCCGCGAGCGCGTTGGCTTCGTGTTCCAGGCCTTCAACCTGGTGCCCACGCTGACCGCGGAGCAGAACATTACGCTGCCGATTTCCCTGGCCAACGGCTCGGTGGACCAGGAGTGGTTCCGCTATGTCACCGCAACGCTCGGCCTGACCGACCGCCTCGCGCACCGGCCCCACGAGCTGTCCGGCGGCCAGCAGCAGCGCGTCGCCGTGGCGCGGGCGCT
>NZ_JBNHGL010000108.1:0-9440 GCF_059091245.1 Arthrobacter sp. Y3225116 | reverse complement strand
GTGATGGTCGCCTCGCTGCTGACCGCCCCGGCCGCCCGCGAACAGCGCCGGCCCCGGAGCTAGGCGCGCGCGGACGCCACCCGCGAACAGCGCGGGCCCCGGACCAGGCGCGGCCTCGGAAAATCCGCGGCCCGCCCAACGTGCGGCGCAGCGCAGGTTCGGCCCGCGGTCCGGCGTCCGGATCTTTTCACTGGAATTTATTCGGCCCCGGACCCATCCTTGAAGAACCCCAAACGAGGGGCCTTCAATCGCAGGAGGAAGGGCCATGAGCAATCAACCGGACGATTCGGGGATCAAGGCAAAGCACCGGGCCATGTGGGCCCTCGGCGACTATCCCGCCGTCGCCACCAAGGTGATCCCGGCGCTGGGCACCGCTCTCGTCGAGGCCAGCGGCATTCGAAAGGGCGACCGTGTCCTGGACATTGCCGCCGGTTCCGGCAATGCGGCCATCCCCGCGGCGCAGGCAGGGGCACAGGTCACCGCGGCCGACCTCACTCCCGAACTTTTTGAGCGGGGGCGCCGGCTGGCCGAAGAGGCAGGCGTCTCCGTGGACTGGCAGGAGGCCGACGCCGAGAACCTTCCGTTCGGGGACGGTACCTTCGATGCCGCGATCTCCTGCGTGGGGATCATGTTCGCCCCCAACCATCAGGCCAGTGCCGACGAACTCGTCCGCGTGCTGCGGCCCGGCGGCACGATCGCCCTCGCCAACTGGACTCCGGAAGGCTTCATCGGCCAGATGTTCGCGACGATGAGGCCTTACGCACCCCCGCCTCCTCCGGGGGCGCAACCCCCGCCGCTGTGGGGCAACCAGCAGCACGTGCTGGACCTGCTCGGGGACCGGGCCACCGACGCCGTGGCCCGGCGCGAAAAGCTGCCGGTCGACAGGTTCGCCACCGCCGCGGAGTTCCGCGACTTCTTCAAGGCCACCTATGGCCCCACCATCAACACGTACCGCTACATCGCGGACCAACCCGACCGGGTCCAAGCCCTCGACGAGGAACTCGAAGAACTGGCCCGCCGGCACGATCTCGGCGACGGCCGGATGGAATGGGAGTATCTGTTGTTCACGGCCCGCAAGAGGTGATTGCGCTGGAAGCGGCCGGGAAGCGGGATTGGTGCCTCCGGGCCGTTTCCGTCGCGGAATGCTGTTCGGAAACCGGTTCCGTTACTAGACTGTGGCCATGGCTGCTGCATTGGTTCGTCCCCGGAACGGCAAGCTGATCGCCGGTGTCTGCGCGGCCTTGGCCGCCCGCTTCGGCCTGCCGAAAGTGCTGGTGCGTCTCGGGTTCGTGATTTTCGGACTGGTCGGTGTCGGGGAACTGGTGTACATCGCGTTGTGGATCATGATCCCCAAGGCCCAGGTCTAGGCTTCGCGCAAGGCTACTCGACGAGCTTGCCGGCGACTGAGTCTTCGGCGTCGGCCTCGGCCAGGGACCGGAAGGAGTCCGGGGCAGGGGGCAGGGCCTCGAAGCTGACTCCCTCGCTCGGGGACCACACGAAGTTGCCTTGCAGTGAGGGATCCATCTCGGGGAAGTCCGCACGGTTGTGGCAGCCCCGCGTCTCCCGCCGCTCGAGGGCGCACTCGAGCGTGGCCCGGGCCGCGAGGAGCGAGCCCAGCAGGTCGTAGGCGTGCGCGAGGTCGTCGAACCCGGCGATGTCCGGGTGCGCGGTGACGTGGTGCGCGCGTTCTTCGAGGGCGGCGAGCCTGTTCAGGCCGTCCTGCAGCCCCTGCCCGGTGCGCACGACGCCGGCGTGCTCCGTCATCAGGTTGCGCACTTCGCGCTGCAGCCGCCGGGCCGACTCGGTCCCGCGCTCACTGAGCAGGGCCTGCATCTCGGTGCGGGCGGACTCGACGGCGGAGGGGTCCCGGCGGACAGTGGTGCGGGAGGCGGCGTACTCTGCGGCGTGCCCGCCGGTGATGCGTCCGTAGACGAGCAGTTCGATCAGCGAGTTCCCGCCCAGGCGGTTCGCCCCGTGCAGGCCCGAGGACGCCTCGCCGATGGCGTACAGCCCGTCCACGCCGGTGCCGTGGTCCTCCGGGGCCACCCACACCCCGCCCATGGAGTAGTGCGCGGTCGGGGCGATCTCCATCTTCGTGGTCGTGATGTCCACCATCTGCAGGTCGATCAAGGTGCGGTAGACCCGCGGCAGCTTCTGCAGGATAACCTCCCGGGGCAGATGGGACACGTCCAGATAGACCCCGCCCTTCTCGGTTCCCCGGCCCGAGGCGATCTCGGTATATCCGGCCAGGGCCACCCGGTCGCGGGTGGAGAGCTCCATGCGTTCGGGATCGTAGCGCTCCATGTAGCGCTCGCCGAGCGCGTTGGTGAGGATGCCGCCTTCGCCGCGTGCTGCCTCCGAGACAAGGGTGCCGGCAGCGTCGTCGGGCTCCAGCAGTCCGGAGGGGTGGAACTGGACCAGCTCGGCGTCCCGGATCCGGGCTCCGGCCAGGGCCGCCAGGCGGAAGGAGTCGCCGGTGTTCTCGTCCCGCCGGGAGGAGGTGTGGCGCCAGATGCGGGTGTGCCCGCCGGCGGCCAGGATCACCGCGTCGGCGTGGATCTGCACGGGCGTGCCGTCCACGACGTCGAACCCGTACGCGCCGAAGATGGTACCGTCCGCCACCAGCAGGCGGGTGATGTAGATGCTGTCGATGATCTGCACGTTAAGTTCGGCCGCGCGGCGCATCAGGGTGCGCTGGATCTCCAGGCCGGTGTAGTCGCCGGCGTAGGCAGTACGGCGGTACTTATGGGCGCCGAAGAAGCGCTGGGAAATCCGCCCGTCTTCCTCCCGGGCGAAAGGCATTCCCCACCTCTCCAGGTCCTCGATGCCGCCGGCAGCATTGCGCGCCACGGTCTCCACAATGGCCGGATCGGCCAGGAAATAGGACTCGCGCAAGGTGTCGGCGGCGTGCTGCTGCCAGCTGTCCTCGGGATCC
The DNA here is from genome assembly GCF_059091245.1 of Arthrobacter sp. Y3225116. Taxonomy (NCBI): domain Bacteria; kingdom Bacillati; phylum Actinomycetota; class Actinomycetes; order Micrococcales; family Micrococcaceae; genus Arthrobacter; species Arthrobacter sp. Y3225116. The sequence continues at coordinate 6,505 of NZ_JBNHGL010000108.1, read as the reverse complement.
ATGGTGGCCAGGGCGGCGTTGATGCCGCCGGCCGCCAGCGTGGTGTGGGCGTCGTGCTTGCGCCGCTTGCCCACCGCCAGCACCTGGACCCCGCGCTGTGCCAGTTCGATCGAGGCGCGCAATCCGGCACCACCGGTACCGATGACTAGGACAGAGGTGGACAACAGTCGCTCGGCGGCGTGCTTTGTGCTCATATCTCCCATGCTAGGAAGGCGGGTATCATGAGTCCAATGCATTGTTCAACTGACCCTGATGCAAAAAGGCTATGATGAAACTCGAGCAGTTGTCCTCCTTCGAGGCCGTGGCCCGGAACGGCCACTTCACCCGTGCCGCCGAGGAGCTCTTCCTCGCCCAACCGTCCCTGAGCCGGCAGATCGCCGCGCTGGAGGCCGACGTCGGCACCAAACTGTTCCGCCGCGGACCGGCCGGGGTGACGCTGACCGACGCAGGCGAGGTGCTGTTGCCCATCGCGCGGCGGATGCTGGGCGACGCGCGGTTCGCCCGCGAGCAGATGGACGAACTGGCCGGGCTTCGGCGCGGCCACGTCCGGCTCGGCGCCCCGCCTACTCTGTGCGTCTCACTGGTTGCCGACGTGCTGGCGGCCTTCCGGGCCGCGCATCCAGGAGTGGACCTGCACATCACGGAGGGCGGCTCGCGCTCCCTGGTGGACGCCCTGAACGAGAACGCCCTGGACCTTGCCCTGATGGTCACCCGCGGGGCCGAACCATCCGTAGCCGGCACCGAGCTGATCCCCCTGCTTTCCGAGGAACTAGTGGTGATCTCAGCCGCGGGCTCCCCGATGCCGGGACACGGGCAGGGGCAACGGGGCGGACGCCCGAACCAGGCCGAGCTCACCCTGGCGGAGCTGGCGGAGATCCCCCAAGTCGCGTTCAACCGCAGCTACGACCTGCGCGTGGCCACCGACGCGGCCTTCTCCGCTGCAGGACTTACCCCGACGATCGCCGTCGAGGGCGCCGAGATGGACGCAGTGCTCCGGTTCGTGGAGCGGGGGCTGGGGGTGGCCGTGGTTCCGGCCATGGTGGTCATCGACCGCCCCACGCTGGACAGCACCCGCCTGGTGAGCCCCCACCTGACCCGAACTGTCAACTTGGCCCGGCGTACGGACGTCCCGCCCTCGGCCGCGGCAGCGGCCATGCAACAGTTCGTCTTCGAAACCGTGGACCGGCTCGCCGCCCCAGGCACCGACCTCGCGCGACTCGTGACCGTGACGCCGCGTCGCGGATGAACCCAACCGCTACCACGACGGGCCGCCGCTGCACCGTAAGATGCTAAGGGTGCTGTTAAACAGGCAGCCGGGAAGCAGGAGACGTTGGCGCCTCATTTAGATCGATCCGGAATGCTGCTCGACGGGCGCTACCTGCTCAAAGAGTTGGCAGGTACCGGAGCGAACGCCAAGGTTTACCGGGCTCGAGATGAGGTTTTGGGGCGGGAGGTAGCCGTCAAGGTTATTCAACGGCCCACGATGGACGAGGAAGAATTCCACCGCGACAACGCGGAGATCAAGCTTTTGGCCCGGCTAAACCACCCGAATCTGGTGACCCTGCTGGACGCAGGCATCGACAAGATCGAAGCCGGACATCCGCAAATTTATCTGGTGATGGAACTGATTGAAGGCGCCGACCTGAGGGTGCGGCTGGCCGAAGGTGCCCTCCCGCCCCGCCACGTTGCCCAAATCGGCCGCGAATTGGCCGAGGGACTGGCCTACATCCACAACGCCTCGGTGGTCCACCGCGACGTAAAGCCGGGCAACATCATGCTCTTCAATTACGACGACGACGGCTCGCGCCTGCGCGCCAAGCTCGCCGATTTCGGAGTCGCCATGGTGGTTTCCGATGATGCCCATGTTCCGGGGGTCTACGGGACAGCTGCCTACCTCAGCCCGGAGCAAGCGAGGGGCGAACCGATAGGCCCGGCCAGCGACATTTATTCGCTGGGCCTGGTTCTGCTGGAATGCCTTACCGGCCAGGCTGCCTTTCCCGGCCCGCCGCTGGAGTCGGCTGTTGCCCGTTTGCTGCGTGATCCGGACGTCCCCGAAGGATTCGGGCCGGAGTGGGCGGGGTTGCTGACCGCCATGATGGCGCGTGAACCAGGGGAACGGCCCACAGGGCGGGAGGTGGCACTGGCCTTGGCTGATTTGGGGCTCGCACTCCGGGGCCGGCGTAGGGTGGACGCATCCATCATCCCTGTAGACGAAGCTCAACGTATGGAAGCGGTTCGACGCTACGAGATTCTGAACACCCCGCCGGACGGAGCGTACGACCGCATCACCGCACTGGCCTCCCGCCTTCTCGCCGCCCCGATTGCCATTGTCAGCGTGGTGGACCACGATCGCATCTGGTTCAAGTCACACCACGGCCTGGACGTCGAGCAGATCGACCGGGAACCCGGACTCTGTGCCTCGGCCATCCTGCAGCACGGACCCTGGGTCATTAATAATGCGCCCGCGGATCCCCGGGCGTTTGCCAACCCGCTGGTGGCCAGCGACTTCGGGTTGCAGTTTTATGCCGGCGTCCCGCTGAGAACCCGGGACGGATTCAACCTGGGCACCCTTTGCGTACTGGACTTCGAACCGCGTGACTTCAGCGCCGAAGATACTCAGACGTTGGAGGACTTGGCCGCCCTGGTGATGGACGACTTGGAGTTGCGCTTGGAAAGCCGCCGGTACCAGTCGCCCCCTGCCGCGGTGGCGGTCTGAGCAACTTTTGGCGAGGGCCCGGCAGCATGCGGGCACCCCTTCCAGTACCTAGCAGCGTTCCGGGAACGGTCAGGGGCCGCTCAGGGCCTCCCCCGGTAACGCGCGCCTGCCCGCGGCACGTAGCGTCATCCGTAAGGACGATCCGGCCGGACGCGAAGATCATCCCGCAGTGCGGTGTGCGTCCGGCCGGCACTCCGTAACGTATTCATTGGCCTCGGGAATCCGGGCGCTACTCCAATCCACGAAGGACGGTTCAGATGATCGAGGCACAGGGCCTGGTCAAGGTCTATGGAAACAAACCGGCAGTGCAGGGCGTCTCCTTCACCGTGCAGCCGGGCCGGGTGACCGGCTTCCTGGGGCCGAACGGCGCCGGCAAGTCCACCACCATGCGCATGATCATGGGCCTGGACCGTCCCACCTCCGGCGACGTTCTGGTCAACGGCAAGCACTATGCCAAGCACCGGGCCCCGCTGCGCGAAGTCGGCGCCCTGCTCGACGCCAAGGCGGTGCACACCTCCCGGACCGCGTACAACCACCTCCGGGCCATGGCCGCGACCCACAGCATCCCCACCAAGCGGGTGCGCGACGTGATCGAGTTGACCGGCCTCGGCGCGGTGGCGAAGAAGCGGGTCGGCGGATTTTCGCTGGGCATGGGGCAGCGGCTGGGCATCGCGGCGGCCCTGCTCGGTGATCCGCAGACCGTCATCCTGGACGAACCGGTGAACGGGCTGGACCCGGAAGGCGTCCTCTGGGTGCGCAACCTGGTCAAGGCACTCGCCGCGGAGGGGCGGACGGTGTTCCTCTCCTCGCACCTGATGAGCGAAATGTCGGTCACCGCAGACCATCTGATCGTCATCGGGCGCGGCCGGATCATCGCCGATGCGCCCATCCAGGACATCCTCAACAACCGGGCGCAGCGGGTGCGCGTACGCACCGACCGGCCCGACGTCCTCACCCGCGCCCTGGCCGGGGAAGGGGTCACCGTCGAAGCCCGCGAACCGGAACTGCTGGAGGTCAGCGGCGTCCCGGCGCGGGCCATCGCCGAGACGGCCCTCGCCCAGCAGGTGCTCGTCTATGAGCTGACCCCGCTGCAGGCGTCCCTGGAGGAGGCCTACATGGACCTGACCAAGGACGAGGTTGAATACCACTCCGGCCCGGTGGCCGATGTACACGATAACGCCGTCACCGCAGGGTCGGGACGGCATGCTGCCGTCGCCGCCGGCGTCGGCCAGGAAGGAAAGTGACCATGAGCGCTGCAACCCTGACCCCGCAGGTCGGCCGGGTCACCGGCCCCGGCGTGAGCTTCCCCCGGACGCTGAAGAGCGAGTGGATCAAGTTCACCACGCTGCGCTCCACCTGGGTGCTGCTGGCCACCACCGTCGTGGTGATGGTCGGCATCGGGCTGCTCGGCGGCTGGGGCGTCGCCAGCGGGATGGAGCAGATGGAGGCCGCCGGCCAGGATCCGGCGGCAGCCGGCATGGATGCGTCCCTCCTGTACCTCATGACCAGCGGCGGGATCGACTTCGGCCAGCTGATCATCGGGTCCTTGGGCGTGCTGCTGATCGCCTCCGAATACTCCACCGGCATGATCCGCTCGACCATGACGGCCGTGCCGTCCCGGCTGTCGCCGCTGTTCGCCAAGGCGCTGGTCGTCGCCGTCGTCGCGGCCGTCGTCGGAATTGCTTCCAGCTTTGCCACCTATTTCCTGCTGCAGCCGATCCTGGCCAATTACGGCCGGGAATTCGGGCTCGACGTGGAGAATCTGGTCCAGTCCATGCTGTTGTCCGGCCTTTACCTGGCGGTCGTGGCGCTGATGGCGCTGGCGCTCGGATCCTTGCTGCGCAACAGTGCCGGCGGCATCGTCACCCTGGTCGTGCTGCTGCTGGTGCTGCCGATCGTCGCCCAGATCATCCCCTTCGACTGGGTGCAGGACGGCGTGATGCCCTACCTGCCCTCCAACGCGGGACGGCAGATGCTCATGCTCGAGACGGCCGAGGGCGACCTGACCCAATGGCAGGGCGGGCTGGTCATGGCCGCCTGGGCCGCGGTGCTGCTGGCCGGGGCGGCTGTCACCACCAAGACGCGGGACGTCTAGGCGCGGCCGGGCTCGACGGGTGATCCATCAGTCCTCGGTGAAGGAGGCGGCGGAACGAACGGCCGCCGTCTCCTTCACCGAAATATCGTCCAGGCGCCGGGGACCGATCCGGCGCTACTTCCACACCCACCCCGTGGTGATGGACTGGGTGCTGGTCGGCATCCACGTGCTGTTCGGCCTGCCGAATGCCCTGATCACGGCCGTCGCCGGCGAATGGCCGCCGTTGCTTTTGCTGCTGGCAGGGGGCGCCGCGCTGGTCTGGCGGCGCCGGTCGCCGCTGCTGGTGCTGGCTGCCATCGCCCTGGTGGACTTTCTGATCGTGGTGTTGACCAGTACCGGCAGCGGCTCCTTTGCCATGTGGTTCGCCGTCTACACGGTCGCCACCGCCCGGCCGGCGGTCCAGGCCGTCATCGCAGCGGTCCTCGCCGCCGTGCCCATGCTGGTGGGGATGGGCGTCCGGATGCCGCCGGAGATCGTCAAGCAGATTGCCCTCGGACAGGTCCCGAGCTACGTCGGACTGGTCACCGGCCTGGTGCTGGTCCTGGCCAACGTCATCGCCGCGGGCATCGGGGTCACGGTGCGCCGGGACCGGCTCCACGAGGCCGAACTCCAGCGGTGGGCTCATGACAACGCCCGGCTGGCGTCGGCGACCGAACGCACCCGGATCGCCCGGGAGATGCACGACGTCGTAGCCCACTCGCTCTCGGTGATGATCGCGCTCTCGGACGGCGCCGCCGTCGTCGCGCGCAAGGATCCGGAACGCGCCGGACAGGTCCTGGACCAGCTGTCGGCGACCGGCCGGTCGGCGCTGGCCGACATGCGCAGGGTGCTGGGGGTGTTGCGCAGTGAGAACGGAAGCGACGCGGCCCCGCTGGTGCCGGTGCCGTCGGGGGACCAACTGACCGGGCTGCTGGACGGCTTCCGGGCCGCTGGCTTGCCGCTGCGCACGGTCATGGCAGGACCGGCCTTGCCCGAGGACCAGAATTTCAAGCTCACCGTGTTCCGCATCGTGCAGGAGTCGTTGACCAACGTGCTGCGCTACGCCAAGGACGCGTCCCGGGTGGACGTTGCGTTGATCCGCGACGGCGACGCCGTGCACATCACGGTGGCCGACGACGGCCGGCCGGACGGGCCGGCCGATTCGCTCGGCGCGGGGCAGGGCCTGCACGGCATGCGCGAGCGGACCGCCATCTACGGCGGCCGCGTTGCCGCCGGTCCGCGGCCCGGCGGTGGTTGGATGGTGGAGGCAACCCTGTATTGGCCCGGAGAGGAAAACACGAGTGTCTGACAGCGCGGATGGGAGCCCGGCCGGGCCGGTGAAAGTGCTGCTGGTGGACGACCAGCCGCTGCTGCGGATGGGCTTCAAGCTCATCCTGGAGGGCGAGGACGACGTCGCCGTGGTGGGGGAGGCGTCCGACGGGGCCGAGGCGCTGCGGCTGGCGCATGAGCTTTCGCCCGACGTGGTGCTAATGGACGTGCGGATGCCGGTCATGGACGGCATCGAAGCCACCCGGCAGATCGTGGCCGCGGGGCTGTGCGCGCGGGTGATCATCCTGACCACCTTCGACCTGGACGAGTACGCCTTTGCCGGGCTGCAGGCCGGGGCCAGCGCCTCCGATTTCAGCGACCCGACGATGTCGGTGAACCAGAGCCGGACAAAGCGCACGTCGCGTTCCTCGATGGTACGGAGGACG
>NZ_JBNHGL010000107.1:0-9441 GCF_059091245.1 Arthrobacter sp. Y3225116 | reverse complement strand
GGGCTCGGTGGAGCGGGCGCTGCGGGCGGCGTACGCCGGCTACGCCGACGTGGCGGACGGGGCGTTTCCCGACCTGCTGGCCCGCCTGCAGGTCCCGGAACCGGCCCCGTTGTAGTGAACGCCCGGCCAGCCTAGTCTGGAGGGGACTTCGAGTCCCCGGCAGCGGAGGCACACCATGGACGGGCCAGCACAGCACGGTCCGCACACCCTCGACGACGCACTGGGCCGGCCCCTGCGGGATCTGCGGATCTCCGTCACCGACCGGTGCAACTTCCGCTGCGTCTACTGCATGCCCAGGGAAGTGTTCGGCCGCGACTTCGTGTTCCTGCCCAAGGACCAGTTGCTGACCTTCGACGAAATCGTCCGGGTGGCCCGGATCGCGGCCGCGGAAGGGGTGGAGAAGCTGCGGCTGACCGGCGGCGAACCGCTGCTGCGGCGGGGGATCGAGGACCTGGTCGCCGGGCTGGCCGCGCTCCGCACGCCCGAAGGCCGTCCGCTGGACCTGGCGATGACGACCAACGGCTCGGCACTGGCCCGCAAGGCCGAGGCGCTCAAGGCGGCCGGGCTGTCCCGGGTGACCGTCTCGCTGGATTCGGTCGACGACGCCACCTTCCGCGCCATGAACGACGTCGACTATCCCGTCGCCGCGGTGCTGGAGGCCATCGAGGCCGCGGCCGCGGTCGGGCTGGGCCCGGTCAAGGTCAACATGGTGGTCAAGCGCGGCCAGAACGACGGCGGCGTCCCGGCCATGGCGCGCCACTTCCACGGCACACCCCACATCGTCCGGTTCATCGAGTACATGGATGTGGGCACGACCAACGGCTGGAACCTGGAGCAGGTGGTCCCGTCGGCCGAGATCGTGCGGCGGATCGACGCCGACCTTCCGCTGGAACCGCTGGCACCCCGGTACCCCGGGGAGACGGCCACCCGCTTCAGGTACCGCGACGGCGGCGGCGAAATCGGGACCATCTCCAGCGTCACGCAGGCGTTCTGCCACGGCTGCACCCGCGCCCGGCTGAGCACCGACGGGAAGCTGTTCACCTGCCTGTTCGGCACCGGCGGAACGGATCTGCGCGCCCTGCTGCGCGGCGGCGCGGACGACGGCGAACTGGCCCGCGTGCTGTCCGGCGTCTGGCGCCGCCGCTCGGACCGCTACTCGGAACTGCGCGGCGCCGAGACCGCGGGCGTTGACCCACGTTCCGGCAGGACTCCGGCCGGGACAGCTGCCCCGCCTGGCGCCGGCTGGCCGGGGCGGAAAGTGGAGATGCACTATATCGGCGGCTAGGGCCCCACTTATCCACATCGGCGCAATCGCCGGTGCCGTTGCAGCGGATGCGGATGCAGACTGGCTGGACAATTCAATCCATCGGCAAGAGGAGCCCATGGTGTGCGATATCTGCAACGGCATGACGCATCGGGAGGCCAGGGAGAAGACGCTGCAAACCATCGACAAGTACGGCTGGCAATGCATGATCGTCGAGGGGGACGCCGACAACACCGCTTTTGGCTACACCATCGGGCTGACCCAGGTTCAGCATCCCGAAATACTGCTGACCGGACGGGCCTTGGCGGAAACGCATGCCATTCTCAGCCTCTTGGCGCACCGGGTGCTGCACCATGGCCGCACCCAGGTGGCGGGGATGGAAGTACCGCTGCGGCCGCGGAAAGTGGCGCTGGCCCGGATTGAGCGGCCGGAGGATGTGCTCCTGGTCGCGGCAGATATTTACAAAGGCCGGCTGCGCGGCCTGCAGGCCATCTGGGCCGACGGGGAAGGGCTGTTTCCGTGGCAGCAGGACGTCCCGGACGTGCTGACCCAGCCCCTGTATGGAACACCCGCCCGTGCTCAGGCCGAAGCCGGGTTGAGCACGGGCGGTGTAGCAGGTTTAGCGGACCGTTGTCAGTGCCCGCGGGCAATCCACTCGTCGAGCTGCGGTGCCTCGGCGCCGATGCTGGTGGCATCGCCGTGACCGGTCTTCACCGTGGTCTCGGCCGGCAGCGTCAGCAGCCGCCCCTTGATCGACTCGATGATCGTCTCGAAGCTGGAGTAGCTGCGGCCGGTGGCGCCCGGACCGCCGTTGAACAACGTGTCGCCGCTGAACAGCACGTTCTGCGAGGCGAGGTGGAAGCAGACCGATCCGGGGGAGTGGCCCGGAGTGTGGATGGCCTGCAGCCGCGCCCCAGCGATCTCGAAGGTGTCGCCGTCCTCGATCGCGTGGTCGGGTGCGCTGTCCGGGAAGACGGCGTCCCAGAGCATCCGGTCGGCGTCGTGCAGGTAAACCGGTGCCTTCACCAGGTCCCGGAATTCACCGACGGCGCGGATGTGGTCGTCGTGACCGTGCGTGAGCAGGATGGCCTTCACGGTCCGGGAGCCGACGGCGTTGGCAATGGCCTGCGGATCGTGGGCCGGGTCGATGACGATGACCTCGGTGGCGTCGCCGACGATCCACACATTGTTGTCCACGTCCCAGGTGCCGCCGTCCAGCGAGAACGTGCCCGAGGTGACCAGGTTTTCGATTGCCGCGCTCATGCTACCTCCACCACCGAACGCAGCACCTTGCCCTCGTGCATCTTGTCGAACGCGGCCTCAACCTCGTCCAGCTTGATCCGCTCGGTGACAAAGGCGTCCAGGTCCAGGTTGCCCTGCTTGTAGTGGCTGACCAGCATCGGGAAGTCGCGGGACGGCAGGCAATCGCCGTACCAGGAGGACTTCAGCGAGCCGCCGCGGCCGAACACGTCCAGCAGCGGCAGTTCGATCTTCATGTCCGGCGTGGGGACTCCCACCAGGACCACGCGCCCGGCGAGGTCGCGGGCGTAGAACGCCTGCTTGTACGTTTCCGGACGTCCGACCGCTTCAATCACGACGTCGGCGCCGTTGCCTCCGGTCAGCGCCCGGATGGCTTCCACCGGGTCCTGTTCCTTCGAGTTGATGCCGTGCGTGGCACCGAGCGACTTGGCCAACTCGACCTTGTTGTCGTCGATGTCGACGGCGATGATCGTGGTGGCGCCGGCCAGCTTGGCACCGGCGATGGCGGCGATGCCCACGCCGCCGCAGCCGATCACGGCCACGGATTCGCCGCGCTTGACCTCGCCGGTGTTGATCGCCGCGCCGATGCCGGCCATGATGCCGCAGCCGAGCAGTCCGACCGCCGCCGGGTCGACGTCGTCGTCCACCTTGGTGCACTGGCCGGCGGCCACCAGGGTCTTCTCGGCAAAGGCACCGATGCCCAGGGCGGGGGAGAGCTCGGTGCCGTCCTCGAGGGTCATCTTCTGGGTGGCGTTGTGCGTGTTGAAGCAGTACTGGGCCTCGCCGCGCCGGCAGGCCCGGCACTCGCCGCACACGGCGCGCCAGTTCAGGATGACGCGGTCGCCGGGCTCAAGATCGGTCACGTCGGGGCCGACGGCGCTGACCACGCCGGTGGCTTCGTGGCCGAGCAGGAACGGGAAGTCGTCGTTGATCCCGCCCTGCTTGTAGTGCAGATCGGTATGGCAGACGCCGCAGGTGAGGATGTCCACCAGCGCCTCGCCCGGGCCCGGATCGGGAACCAGGATGGTTTCGATGGAGACCGGAGCATTCTTTTCCAGGGCCACTACTGCCCGAACCTTGTGAACCATGCGGGAGTGATTCCTTCCTAGCGAAGTCTGGCGAGGCCGTCGTCGGCCGTCCTGCCCCATCCTAGGAACAAAACAGGGGCGCCACAATTTCCAAAACGATTGTTATGGAAACTGCGGCGCCCCGTGGGCCCGCGGTCAGAATTCCGCCGGCGGAGCCTGCCGCTGCTAGACGCCCAGGCGTTCCTTGACCAGCGAGAGCGGCGGGTTCGTGGCGCTGCTGCCATCCGGGAAGAGCAGGGTGGGAACCGTCTGGTTTCCGTCGTTGAGCTTCTCGACGAGCTCCGCGGTGCCGGGGACCTCTTCGATATTGATCTCGGTGTAGCCGATGCCCTGCGCATCGAACTGGGTCTTCAGGCGGCGGCAGTACCCGCACCAGGTGGTGGAGAACATGGTGACGGTTCCGGCAGCAGGTGTGTAATCCAAGATGGCTCCTTCTGGTCTGAAAGCTTGTGTACATGTCAACGTCGCACCGGGCGCGGTCATTCCCGGCGCCTGGCGGCTGGACCATAATGGAGGCATGTGCGGCAGATACGTCATGGCCCGGAGCACCGGCGACCTGGTGGCTTCCTTCGACGTCGATGAGTCCTATGTCGAAGAGATCCAGCCTTCCTACAACGTGGCACCGACCGACGAGGTCCCCTTGATCATCGACCGCAAGCAGGCCGACGGCGAGGGAGTGTCCCGGAAACTCATCGTGGCCCGGTGGGGCCTCGTGCCGCCGTGGGCCAAGGACCCGCGCTCCGGCGCCCGCCTGATCAACGCGCGGATGGAGACCGTGACGGAGAAACCCTCGTTCCGCAAGGCGGCGGCCAGGAAGCGCGGATTGCTTGTTGCCGACGGGTATTTCGAATGGCAGAAGACCGAGGACGGCAAGATCCCGACCTACCTGCACGGCGAAGGTGAAGAGGCGCTGGCTTTCGCGGCCTTGTTCGAAAACTGGCCGGACCCGGCGCTGCCCGAAGACCACCCGGAGAAGTGGCTGCGCACCTGCACCATCATCACCACCCAGGCGGCCGATGCGCTCGGGCATATCCATGACCGGACACCGCTGATCGTTCCGCCCGGCCTCTATGCGGACTGGCTGGATCCGGAAACAACATCCGAGGCCGACGTGCGGCAGTTGCTGGACGCCATGCCCGAACCGCATCTTGTCCCGCGGCGGGTCAGTTCGAAGGTCAACAACGTGCGCAACAACGGGCCCGACCTCATCGACGAGGCAGCATGACTGCCGTCCGGCGGCCCGGAAGCGGGGATCGTGCCCTGAGCGGCGTCCCCGCAGCCATTGTGCGCCGGCCCCGGCTGCCGGAAGCTGGGATGGAGTAGCCGGACCCGCGCCGCCAAGGCGGGAACCAGGGGAGGAAACCATGCCCGGACAGTACGTGGCCAGTTCGACGGCGACGATTGCGGCGCCGCCGGACCGTGTCTGGTCGGTGATCACGGACCCCGAAGCCATCAGGGGATTCATGTTCGGCACCGACGTGCAGACCGAATGGAGCGTCGGCGGGCCCATCCGATGGCGGGGTGAGTGGGAGGGCAAGGCGTACGAGGACAAGGGCCAGGTGCTGGAGTTCGAACCCGGACGGCGGCTGGTCGTCACGCACTTCAGCCCGCTGTCCGGCCAGGAGGACCTGCCCGAGAACTACCACCGTCTCGTCTGGACGCTGGAGGAAGTTCCGGGCGGCACGGAGTTCACGCTGTCGCAGGACAACAACGAGACCGCCGAGGCGGCGGAACATTCCAAGCTGATGTGGGACAAGCTGGTCGGCGACGTGAAGTACCTCGCCGAGCACGAGGTCTAGGCTCCTTGGCCGCCGTACTGCGGCACGCTGGGCAGCCGTCGTGGGGCGGCCAGATTTTGTCAGTGCCCGAACCTACGCTTGATCTTGGATTCGAATACATATTCGAATAGAATAAGAGGGTCAAGTTCTTCGGCGGGCGTGTTGGCAGGGGCGCTCGCCGGGGATTATGACCCGTTGTCCAGATGAAAGGCGACTGGGACATGGGTGTTTTCAGTGAAGCAGTTGACGTTGTGTGTTCCCCTGCCGGACAGCCGCTCCGGCTGCGCTGGCAGGGCAGGAGCTACCGGATCGTCGCGGAACCGGTGCGTTGGTACGAACGCCGCAAATGGTGGGCGGAGGAACTGCGTGCGGAACGGGGCAGGGGCGCAGGGCTGGTGGACCATGAGATCTGGCGGGTGCAGGCGCGGCTGAATGGCCGGTCGCAGATCCGCACCCTGGACCTTTCCCATCAGGTGGATACCGGACGCTGGCGCCTGATCCGCGTCCATGATGCCGTCCGGGAGCTGAGCGCCTGACGGCACCGCGGTTCCCGCCGGCCTTTCTCCCAGCCCCCGGTTCGCCCCGGCAGTCCGCCGGATGCCGATCCTGAGACCCAACCGTTGTTTGGAATGTCCATGAGCTTCACCCACCTGCACGTATCCACGGCGTACAGTGCCCACTACGGTGTCTCCTGGCCGGAGGAACTGGCCGCAGCGGCCGCTTCCTTCGGAGCCGACGCCTTGGCCTGCACCGACCGGGACGGCCTCTACGGCACGGTCAAGCACCTGAAGGCATGCCTGGCCACGGGGATGGATCCGATAGTCGGCGTGGACCTGGCCGTCCAAGACGGCGGCGGCCGGGACACCGGCCGCGTTGTGGTGCTGGCCCACGGCGGGAACCAGGGCAGGGGCTACCATGCGCTCTGCCGCCTGATTTCTGAAGCCCATGCCGGCACAGCTGCCCGCGGGCGTGCCGGCAGCCGCCGGACGCCCGGCGTGACGGTGGATCAACTCGCCCTGCATGCCGGTATTCCGGACGGCGAACCTGCCCTGACGGTGCTGCTCGGCCCTTTTTCCGACGTCGGACAGGCGCTGCGCCGCCGCAGCTACGCCGAAGCCCGCCGGTTGGCCGGACGCTGGCGCAGCGGACTGCCGGCCGGGTCGCTGGCAGTGGAAATCGTCTCCCACCTGAGTGCCCCGGGGGAGAACCTCAGTACCGCCCACGCGGTGCGGATGCTTAACCTGGCCGGGGAGCTGAATCTTCCCGCAGTGCTGACCAACGCCGTGCGCTACTGCGAAGAGGACGGCGCCGCCACTGCTGATGTGCTGGACTCGGCGAGGGCGCTGACAGCCTTGTCCAAGCTGCCGGATCTGCAGCCGAGCGCCCAGGGCTGGTTGAAATCCCCCGACCGGATGCAGGCCCTGGCGCGGGAAATCGTGCAGGCAGCCGGCGGCGGAAGCAAGGACGTCATCCGCCTGCTGGCGACGACGGAAGCGGTGGCCGACCGGTGCCGCATGGATCCATACGAGGACATGGGGTTCAAGCGCCCGGTGGTCCCCGAAGCCTCCGTCATCGGGATCGACGGGGATCCCGTGGCCGAGCTGGTCCAGCGCTGCGAAACCGGCATCGCGGAACGGTTTGGCGGGATGTCCGGACGGGCGGAGAAGGAACTGCGGGACCGGCTGGCCCACGAGCTGGGCATCATCTCGCGGCTGGGCTTCGCCTCCTACTTCCTGACGGTGGCCGAAGTGTCGCGCATGATCACCGGGATGGGTGTGCGCGCCGCGGCCCGGGGGTCGGGTGCCTCGAGCCTGGTGAACTACCTGCTCTACATCAGCCACGTGAACCCCCTGGACCACGGGCTGATCTTCGAGCGCTTCCTCTCCCAGGACCGTTCCACCCTGCCGGACATCGACATCGATGTGGAAAGCGCAGAGCGGCACAACGTCTATCAAAAGATCTTCGACCGATTCGGCAGCCAGCGGGTCACCCTGATGAGCATGCAGAACGGTTACCGTGCCCGCGGGGCGGTCCGCGACGCCGGCTTGGCGCTGGGCCTGCCGGAGGAGGAGATTTCGGGCATCGCCAAACAGCTCTGGCGGTTCTCCGCGCGCCAGTTCCGTGAGGCGATGGCGGAGAAGCCGGAGCTGCGCGCGTTTTCCGCCCAGGTGGAGCAGAACCAGCAGCTGGACCTGCTGGTGGATCTGACCGAACGCCTGGACCGGCTGCCCCGGCATATCTCCATGCACCCCTGCGGCGTGATCCTGGGCGACAGCTCGCTGTTGGACCGCACCCCTACCCAGCCAAGCGGGCTGGGGCTGCCGATGAGCCAGTTCGACAAACACGACATGGACCCGATGGGCATGCTCAAGCTGGACGTGCTGGGCGTGCGGATGCAGAGTTCCATCGCCTGCGCGCTCAAGGAAATAGCCCGCATCCATCCGGACAAGGACGCCGTGACGGCAGCCGGCCGGCACCCGGTGGGCGAGGACGGAACCGGGCCCGACTACATTGCCGCGGACGGGACCATCAACCTGGAACAGGTTCCGCTGGACGACGAGCCGACCTACGAGCTGATCCGCAGCACCCACACCCTGGGATGCTTCCAGATCGAATCGCCGGGCCAGCGCGAACTGGTGGGCAAGATGGCCCCGCGGGACTTCAACGACCTGATTATCGACATTTCGCTGTTCCGCCCGGGCCCGATGCAATCGGATATGGTCCGGCCGTTCCTGGAACACCGCCATGGCTGGGCGCCGGAGCGCTTCCCGCACCCCGATTTGATTCCGGTCCTGAAGGAAACCCACGGCGTCACGATCTTCCACGAACAGGTCCTGCGGACCTTCGACGTCTTCACCGGCTGCGGACTGGCCAAGGCGGACGAATTCCGCCGGCTGCTGGGCAACGAGGAAGCCGAACCCGCGGTGGAGGAATACTTCCGCAGCGCCTCGCTGGGCCGGGGATATCCGCCGGAGGTGGTCGACACGGTGTGGGGCACGCTGAAGTCCTTCGGCAGCTTTGGCTTCTGCAAAGCCCACGGGGCCGCCTTCGCCGTGCCCACCTACCAGACGGCCTGGCTGAAGGCCCACCATCCCGAGGCGTTCCTGGCCGGATTGTGGCAGCACGATCCGGGAATGTACCCGCTGCGCCTGCTGGTGGCCGAAGCGCGGCGGCTGGGCATCCCGATCCTGCCGCTAGACATCAACCGCAGCACGGACCGCTACCAGGTGGAACGCGTTCCCTCCGGCTCCGGCGAAAAGCTGGGGATCCGGCTTAGCCTGACCGGCATCTACGGGCTCTCGGCGGCCGAGCTCAAACGCATCGTCGCCGGCCAGCCGTACGAATCGCTGGCCGACCTGCGCGCGCGGGCCAAGGTCGGCAAACCCGCGCTCAAACGCCTGGCCCAGCTGGGCGCCTTCGACGAGCTGAACCGCAGGACCGGCCAGCGCGGCGGCCGGGCGGCCAGCCGGACGGATCTGGTCTACCATCTGGACCAGCCGGACACCCGCCCGGTTCCCCAGCGCTACCAGCCCACCGAGGGCCAGCTGTCCCTGCCGCTGGGGGACCTGGAGCTGCGCCATCTGGTCCCGGTCTTCCCGGAACCGACCACTGTGGACAAGGTGCGCACCGAACTGGACCTGCTCTCGATCGACGCCAGCTCCCACCTGATGGAGAGCTACGCTCCGCTGCTGGCCCAACTCGGAGTCACCCAGGCCCAGGACCTGCTGCACCTGCGCAACGGGAGCGAAGTGATGGTGGCCGGCATCCGTGTGGCCACCCAGACACCGCCCATGCGCGGCGGCCGGCGGGTGGTATTCATCAGCGTGGACGACGGCACCGGCTGCGTGGACGCCACCTTCTTCCAGGAAGCCCAGGAACGCTCCGGCCCGCTGCTGTTCGGCACCGAGATGCTGCTCATCCGGGGCCTCACCCGGCGGACCGGCCCCCGGGGAATCGGGCTGCAGGCGCTGGAGGCATGGGACCTTTCGGACACCGCCAGCCTGCCGCTGCCGGGGCGCCCTGTTCCTGCCGGGGCCGCGGCAGGACGCGG
>NZ_JBNHGL010000106.1:0-9449 GCF_059091245.1 Arthrobacter sp. Y3225116 | reverse complement strand
CCGGGCTGCTCTCCGGCGGCGGCAGCGCGGTCTTCAACGGCCCGGTCTCGGCCACCACGGTCCGCCGGATGGCCTGCGACGCCGAGATCATCCCGGCGGTCCTGGGATCCGAGGGCGAGATCCTGGATCTGGGCCGGTCGCAACGGTTCTTCAACCGGGCCATCCGCCGGGCGCTGGTCGCCCGGGACAAGGGCTGCGCCTTCCCCGGGTGCAGCATGCCCGCGTTCTGGACCGAAGCGCACCACATCATCCCCTGGTGGGCCGGCGGCCGCACCGACGTGAACAACGGGGTATGCCTCTGCCTGCTCCACCACGACCTGATCGAGCAAGGCAACTGGGAGATCAACGTCGTCGACGGCATCCCCTGGTTCACGCCGCCGGACTACATCGACCCGCGCCGCAAACCGCTGCGCAACTCCTACTGGCAAACCCACATCCCACCCCAACCACTCCAAGCTGCAACATGACGGCTTGGGCCGTGCGGCGGTGCCAGCTCAACCCACGGGGAGCCGGTTCAACCCTCGCTGAGAGCGTGGTTACCCCACGCTGGGAGCCGGTTCAACCCTCGCTGCCCCACGCTGGGAGCGCGGTGCTAACCGACGCTGGGGGCGCGGTTCGGCGGCGCGGGAATTGCCACGTTCCCGGTGATGTGCCCACCGGTACGCTCTTCGGTTGCCCCGGCCGTGTCCGATCCGATCACACCGTTCACCAGTGACGCAGGAGTTGGCAGCACGGAGGCGGAGGCCACAATTTGGTCGGGCAGCGGCCCTTCGGCCAGGTTCCGCAGCCTCAGGGCCACCTCGTGCGCGGTCGGACGAGCCTCCGGGTCACGGCGGGTCATCCGGGTCAGCAGGTCCGCCCATTCGGGATCCATCGATGCGGGCATCTCCGGGTCCCGCAGCAGTCGGGCGACCGCTGCCTCCATAGGTGTCCCCGGGAAGGCCTTGCGCTGGGTAAGGCACTCGAAGAGCACCAGGGCCAACGAGTAAACATCGCTGGCGCCGGTAACTTTTTCGCCGACGGCCTGTTCCGGGCTGAGGTAGTTCGCCGTTCCGATGGTCGCGCCCTGGGCAGTGGCCATGCTGGACTCGACCATCCGGGCGATGCCGAAGTCAGAAAGTTTGGGGTGGTGCCGGGTGTCGTTCGGGCTGCCGTTCGCCAACAGGATATTGGCCGGCTTCACGTCACGGTGGATCACACCCTGATCGTGGATGTAGTTCAGTGCATCGGCAAGGTCGGCACCGATTTGGGCTGTGTCCACGGAAGTGAGCGGGCCGCTCCGCAGTCTGCGCCGGAGATCGGCCCCTTCGATCAATTCCATCACCAGGTAACTGGTAGTCGCGCCGTCGGCCGCCGTGTGCAGGCCGGCATCCAGCAACGTCACCAAACCCGGGTGGTTCAGCGTGGCCAGCAGCAGGGTTTCGGTGTGTTGCCGCCGGTACTCGTCATCGTCAGGCGTCGTTGGTGCGAACATTTTGACCGCCACCTCGCGGCCCAAAGATTCGTCTACGGCCCGGTACACGGACGCTGCCCCGCCGGTGCCTATGAGCTCCCGTGTCCTGTAGCGCCCGCCCAGGAATACCTCCATCAAGCCTCCACGCCCCAGGAATTTAATCTCATCGGTAATTGTACCGACCAAAAGGGCCGTTCACGGCACCGAAAAAATGCGCGAACGGTCAATCAGCGAGGAATTCGATGGCGGCGGTCTTGAAGGCCCGGGAGGTCACGGCATTGGCGTGCGTGCGCGCGGGCAGCCACATCAACTCCGCGGCGTCGGAAAGCGCAGCCAGCTCCGGCGCGGTGACGGCCAGGTCGTCCTTGTCGCCGGCGACCAGGAGCACCGGCATCCTCGGCACGGCCTCGGTGGGTACGAAGGGTTCGGTCTTGATCGCCTCGATCATGGTCATCAGCGCAAAGATGTCGTTCGACGGCACCAGCTTGGCCATCCGCAAAAGCTCAGCGGTGTTGACGTCCTCGATGGGCGTCCCGTCGGCCAGGAAGCGCTGGGCAGCGTGTAGGTCGAAGTCCGCCAGGGGGTCGCTGCTGCCGGGCCCGCCGAGCACCATCCGCCGGACCAGTTCCGGCTGGGTGGCGCCGAACTCCCAGGCCAGCCGAGCTCCCAGGGAGTACCCGATCAGGTCAACCCCGGTGTCGGGATCGTTCTCTTTCAGCGGACGGACCTTGGCGTCCTGGACCAGCTGCAGCAGGTCGGCGCGGATCCTGCTGGGGGCGTAGGCATCCATTTCTTCCGGAGCGGCGCTTTCGCCGTGGCCGGGAAGGTCCACCGTGACCACGCGCCGGCCGGCCTGCGTGAGCGCCGTAATCCAGCCGGCGTCCTCCCAGTTGAGCTTGCTGGAGGAGGCGAAACCGTGCAGCAGGATCACCGGACGGCGGGGGCCCTCGGTCCCTTCGGCGGCCTCGTGCACCTGGACGTGCAGGCGCGGGTCGAGGCCTTCTACGGTGTGCTGCGGGTTGTTTCCCATGCTCAGTCCTCGTCGTCGAGCGCCGCCGTCAGGCGGACGCGGCGCTTAGGCGCTTCTTCCTTCGGTACGGTGCCCACAATACCGGCGGTGTCGTCGGGAACCTCGAAAACGATCAATGGTTCGCCCACCTTGATGATGTCGCCGGGTTCACCATGGATTTTCACCACTTTGCCCGCCTGCGGGGAGGGCAGTTCGACGGCGGACTTGGTGGTCTCTACCTCGACCAGCGGGTGGTTGCGCTCGATCTGCTCGCCCTCGGAGACGAGCCATTCCAGCACGGTTGCCTCGATCAGGCCCTCACCAAGATCCGGCAGGGGGAACGTAATTTCAGCCACGGCGATACTCCAATACTCGCTGGATCCCGAACAGGATGCGGTCAATGTTGGGTACGTACTCGTCTTCCAGGTCTCCCGAAGGGTACGGTACGTCGAATCCGGTCACCCGCTCAACAGGTGCCCGCAGGGTGTTGAAGCAGCGCTCGGTAATCAGCGCGGCCACCTCCGCACCCAGGCCGGAGGTCAGCGGCGCCTCGTGCACGACGACGGCGCGGCGCGTCTTGGCCACGGAAGCGGCCAGTCCTTCGGCATCGATGGGCTTCAGCCAGCGCAGGTCCAGCACCTCGATCTCGATGCCGTCCTCGGCGGCGAGCTCGGCGACCTGCAGGCAGCGGGCCACCATGGCGCCCCAGGCCACCAGGGTCAGGTGCTTGCCTTCACGGACGATCCGCGAGCCTTCGCGGGAGTAGCCGTCCGGCTCGGGGGAGGTGTCCACCGGGCCCTTCTGCCAGTAGCGGGACTTCGGCTCCATGAAGATCACCGGGTCGGGCCGCGTCGCCGCGTGCTTGAGCAGGTGGTACGCCTCGTTCGGGCTCGACGGCGAGACCACCTTCAGGCCGGGGACGTGGGCGAACAGCGATTCCAGCGACTCGCCGTGGTGTTCCGGGGCGCGGATGCCGCCGAAGCTGGGTACCCGCAGCGTGATGGGCATCGGCATGGTGCCGCGGCTCCGGTAGTTCATCCGGCCCACCTGGCAGACAATCTGGTTGATCGCCGGGTAGGCGAACCCGTCGAACTGCACCTCGGGGATCGGGTGGTAGCCGGCCATGGCCAGGCCCACCGACATGCCGAGAATGCCGGATTCGGCCAGCGGGGTGTCGAAAACCCGTGCCTCGCCGAACTTCTTCTGCAGGCCGTCGGTGATGCGGAAGACGCCGCCGAGCAGTCCGACGTCCTCGCCCAGGACCAGTGCCTTGGGATTGTCCTCCAGCACGTCTGCCAGCGCGCGGTTCAATGCCTGCTGCATGGAGAGCTGTTCGACGGCGGTGACGTGGCCGGGTTCCACCACGTCCACGGATTCCTGCTGGGCGCTGGTTTCCGTGGTGTTGTCGATGGCGGCTTCAAGGTCGCTCAGGGTCTTGTGCTCAGACATGCTCGGACTCCTCCCGCCAGGCGCGTGCCTGGGCCTTCAGCGCGTGTGTGGGTTCCTGGTAGACAAAATCGAACATCTCCGTGCCGGGACGGGAACCAAGTGCCGCCACCCCTTCCCGGATCCGTTCCTCTTCCGCCTTGGCGGCCGCGAGCACCTCGGCGAAGAAGTCCTCGCCGGCGATGCCGTCGGCTTCCAGCCGGGCCCGCATGCGCAGCAGCGGATCCTCGCCGCCGTCGGCGCGTTCCTCGGCCAGGGTGCGGTAGCGGCCGGGGTCGTCGCTGGTGGAGTGCGGGCCACGCCGGTACGTCATGGCTTCCACGATGGCCGGCCCGTGGCCCTCCCGTGCGTGGGCGAGGGCGGCGGCCGTCGCCTGGTAAACCGCCACGGCGTCGTTGCCATCCACCTTCAGCGACGGCATGGCGTAGCCGGCGGCGCGGGCGGCAACGGAGCCGCCGGCCACCTGGCGCTCGGTCGGCACCGAGATCGCGAAGCCGTTGTTCTGGATGAAAAAGACCACGGGAGCCTTCATGACTGCGGCGAAGTTCATGGCTTCGTGGACGTCGCCCTGCGAGCTGGCGCCGTCGCCGAAGTAGGTGATGGCCACGCCGAGTTCTCCAGCCGGGGCGCCGGAAAGCGTCTGCCCGTGCGCCCAGCCGACGGCGTGCAGCACGGAGCCTGCCACGACGGCTTGGATCGGGGCAAAGCGCGTGGCCTGGGGATCGTAGAGCCCGCCGTGCCAAGTCGCCTTGTGGGTGGACATGTACTCGACCATGTCCAGGCCCACCGTCCGGGCCACGCCCATCTCGCGGTAGGTCGGGAAGACGAAGTCGCGGGACATGTCCAGCGCGTACCCGCTGCCCACCTGGGCGGCTTCCTGCCCGAGTTCCGGCGCGTAGCCGGGAATCAGGCCCTGGCGCTGCCACCGGATGGCCGATTCGTCCAGGTGGCGGACCGACACCATCAGCCGGTAGAGCTCCTTGAAGTCCTCGGCGGACAGGTCGGGCTGTGCCGACGGGTCCAGGGAAAGAACGCTGCTCATGCCTGCTCCTCCACGTAGTTATGGTGCCGCCGCGTCCCCGCGGGGGAGGAGCGCGACGGCGTCAATTGCTTACGGTGACACTAGTCACCCTACGTGGAGTGTGCAATCTGCCATGTAATCACCAAACAGTGTGCACAGTTAGTGGCCCCCGCTGGCGATAGCTATAAGCAAAATGCGTGCTGCTAACGGCGAGGTGAACTTTCGGCAGGTGTTCGGCGTGCGGCGATTTTTGCAGCTGCAGCTATCGCGGCGATCAGCACCAGGGTCGAGAGCAGCTGGATTCCCGTTGTCGGGGAGAAGAAGCCAAGCACCAGGATTGCGGCCAGCAAGGCAAGGCCCGCGTACGTCATTGCCGGGAAGCCGCGCATCCGGAACGGCAGCTCCGTGCCTTCGCGGTCGGCCCGGCGGCGCAGCACCAGCTGGGACAGCAGGACCATCCCCCAGACCACCAGGCAGGTGGACCCGACGACGTTCAGCAACACCGGCAGGACGCGCTCGGGGAACAACAGCTCGAGCACGGCCGCCACAAAACCAAACGCCACGGACGCCAATACCGCCCTGACCGGAACCCGCCGGGTGCTGAGCCTCCGGAGGGAAGCAGGCGCCTCGTTCCGTTCCGAGAGGGAAAAGATCATCCTCGATGCACCGTACAGGTTGGCGTTGAGCGCCGAGAGCAGCGCTACCGCGGCGACCAGGGTGATGGCCACATCCGCGCCGGGGATCTGGGCGATCGAGAGCACCGCGGCAAAGGGCGACGCCAGCGCCTCCGAATCCCAGGGCACCGTCAACGCGATCACCAGCACCGAGCCGAAGTAGAACACCAGGATGCGCCAGACGACGGTCCGGATGGCCTTCGCCACGCTGGCTCCCGGGTTTTCCGTTTCCGCGGCCGCAACGGCGACGATCTCGGTCCCGCCAAAGGCGAAGATCACCACCAGCAGCCCGGCGCCGATGCCGGCAATGCCGTTGGGGGCGAAGCCGTCGTCACCGAAGATGACGCCCAACCCGGGCGACGGGACATTGGGCAGCCAGCCGAACAGCAAGGCGGCGCCGATGGCGAGGAACGCCAGGATGGCGATGACCTTGAAGATGGCGAACCAGAACTCGAATTCTCCGTAGTTGCGCACCCCGAACAAGTTGACCACGGTGAAGACCACCATGAACACCAGCGCGAGCAGCCAGACGGGCAGCGCCGGCCAGACCGTGGCCAACAAGCCCGCGGCGCCCACTGCCTCGGCCGCGATCACCACCACCAGCTGCAGCCACCAGAGCCAGCCGATGGTGGCGCCGGCGGTGCGGCCCAGCGCCTTCTCGGCGTACGTCGAGAAGGCGCCGCTGCTGGGGTTGGCGGCGGCCATCTCGCCCAGCGCCCACATCACGATGATCACCAACGTGCCCGCGAGCAGGTAGGAGATCAACACGGCCGGACCGGCGGCCTGGATGCCCGCTCCGGAGCCCAGGAAGAGCCCGGCGCCGATGGCGCTGCCCAGTCCCATCATGATCAGCTGGCGCTGCTTCATCCCATGGCCGAGCCCGGCGGGCGGTCGGGCGCTCGGGTCGCGGTGGTGAGTGGCGGTAAAACGCGGCATCGACTGTCCTGTCGTTTGGCGAAAGCAGCCCGTAAGCTGACAATTTGTCTAGCAGTGTCCCACAACTGGCGGCACCGAACCCGAAAGGACGCACAGCGTCATGCAGATCGACTCTCTCGATGCCGACATCGTCACGCTGTTCACGGAGGACCCGCGGATGTCTGTTCTGGAAGCGTCGCGGGTGCTGAAAGTAGCGCGTGCCACAGTACAGGCCCGGCTGGACAAGATGCAACGTGCCGGCGTGACGGCGGGCTGGGGGCCCCGGCTTTCGCCCGAGGCACTGGGATACGTGGTGCGGGCCTACTGTTCGTTCGTGATCCGCCAGGAGTCCGGGCACGACGCCGTGGCCGCCGCGCTCGCCGACATTCCGGAGGTGCTGGAACTGCACACCGTCTCCGGTGAAAGCGACCTGCTGGCTTGTGTCGTCGCCCGGTCGAACGCGGACCTGCAGCGGGTGCTCGACCAGGTCATGGCGACCAATACGGTGCTGCGTTCGTCGTCCGTGATCGTGCTCAACAGCCACTTCCGGGAGCGAACCCTTCCGTTGGTCCAGGCCGCCGCCGATCCTCGCTGACCCCGGCGGAAAGGGAGGCGCCGCCGTCGTCGACGTCGACGTCCCGGATTACCGCAGCGCGGCCGAGCCCCGCAGCGGTTCCGGCGATCACCGCGAAAAGTGCCGGCAGCGCACCCGTGCCCGGAGCCAGCAGGGCAACGGTTCCCCACGTGAGTGCGGCCAGCCCTGCGGCAAATGCGAGCACATGCACCCACTGCCGCCGAACAGGGCGCAGCAGCATGCCCAGCAGCAGCGCGAAGGGGGCGCCCAGCAGGGCGGCGAAGAAAAAACCGATCGTCAGCAATAGGCCCCAGAAGCTCAGGGCAGAGGAGTTCGGCGACGACAGCTCGTCGATGATGCTCAGGGCCAGCGAGATGACGAACCACGCGCCGACGGCGACCAGCCAGCCCTTAATGAAGGCGTAGCGCCCAAGGATGACGCGATGGTGCGGCGGGCGTTCCTTCCTGCCATACCTGCGCCTGAGGATTTCGTTGTTGTCCGGTGGTACGAACCGCCGCCGCCGTCCCCGTGGGTGCATGGCTGAAGCCTAACCCGGGGAGGCCGGCGCCACGCGGGCGGCCACGCCGAAATGCCGCTGTGCGACCATTCCCTCGTGTCAGTCGGAGGTTGTCGGCTCCGGCTTTTCCAGTCCGGCGAACGGCGCAAGGTCCCGTCGGAAGTTCTCGATGTCGCGTTCCGACAGCGCGGTGGCGCCGTAACCCAGCGTGATCGATCGAGGTTCCCACCCATGCTCCGCGGCTTCTGCGGCTGCCTTGCCGGACGGGTCGCGGGACACATCCAGCAGGGTGATCGACAGCCACTGGGAATCTGTGTGTGCCGCTCCGCTCCACACCCAGTACTCGTCCGGATCATCGGTTCCGAAGCGCTCACGCTGTTCCCGCTGCCAGGTCTCTTCATCGCCGTGCGGCGATGACTGGTGATCGAGGACCAGCGCATCGAAACCATGGTCTGCAAGTATCCCGTTCACTATGTCAACGATGCGCTGCCAGTCTTCAGGCGCCGGGGGAGCCGAACCGCTGATGCGGTTGGCGGAGTTGTAGGTGGAATACGCGGACTTGCCGCCGTACCCGTTTCCTTCCTGCGGATACCACCCCGCTTCCCCGTCGCCCCGCCAGCGCAGCCCGTACTCTCTGCCGAGCGCGTATTCCACGTCGGACAAAAGGGCTTCCGCCAGTGATTCGGCCTGCTCTCGGGTAGGCCCAGACAGTATTTCTTCGGCTGAAATGTGGGCGTGGCCCGGATAATCACGCCAGTCCACAGTCGTCTCACGACCGCTCGTGTCGATGTAGGTGGTGGTGGGCGAGGCCGAACAAGCAACGAGCAGGGCGACGGTCAAAAGCCAAAGACCCATGCGCCCGGGCCGCGCGGGCCGTGCTGTCTGCATCCGAACCCTTCGAACGAGAGTTGCCAATGGCTTCCCACGGTAGCGGGGGAGAGAGCAGTTGCGGTACGGACACGCGTGTCAGTCCGTGGTCGGTTCCGGCTTGCGGCGAGAGGGAGAGCGGGAAGCTTATCCGTGCCGCCAGGATCTCGGTGCCGTCACAATTCGCCGACATCGGGGTGTGATTGGGTCAACATGACCTTAACCCGCTAGGATGAGTTCTAGTCAGAGTGACTTTTACTAGTCTTCAGGGAGGAGGGAGCCATGCCGATCCACGCGGCCAACGTGTCGGAGCGGGCGCAGCAGCCCCCCGAGCTGGCCATTTCCACGGTGATCTTCGCCCTCCGCCCGGACCCGGAGGCGGGTCGACCCACCTTGTGGCTGCCGCTGGTCCGCCGCACCCGGCAGCCGTTCCGGGAC
The DNA here is from genome assembly GCF_059091245.1 of Arthrobacter sp. Y3225116. NCBI lineage: Bacteria > Bacillati > Actinomycetota > Actinomycetes > Micrococcales > Micrococcaceae > Arthrobacter > Arthrobacter sp. Y3225116. The sequence continues at coordinate 535 of NZ_JBNHGL010000106.1, read as the reverse complement.
CTGTGGGCGCTGCCCGGCGGTCCGTTGAGTGCGGCCGAATCTCTCCAGGACGCCGCGGCCCGGAACCTGGAGGAGACCACCCGCCTGCAGCCGAGCTACCTGGAGCAGTTGTATGCCTTCGGCGGCCTGGACCGCTCACCGGCGCAACGGGTGGTCTCCATCGTCTATTGGGCGTTGGTGAAGCCGGACGAGGCGGCGCTGGCCCGCGAAACGGAGAACGTGCGCTGGGTCCGCGCCGATGAACTTGGCCAACTGGCGTTCGACCACAACCAGATCGTGGATTATGCGCTGTGGCGGCTGCGGAACAAGGTGGAATACAGCTCCATCGCGTACGCCTTCCTGGGATCCACCTTCACGCTGGCCCAGGTCCGCGAAGTGTACGAGGCCGTGCTGGGCAAGCAGCTGGATCCGGCCAACTTCCGCCGCCAGCTGCGGGCGACGCCGGACATCGAACCAACCGACGAGTACCTGCAGGGCGGCCGGCACCGGCCGCCCCGGCTCTACCGCTACACCGGGAGCGCCGCGCAGCTCAGGG